>JAJPHS010000154.1 GCA_021325175.1 Terriglobia bacterium | reverse complement strand
TGCAGCGTGGATTGAAAATTCGCATGGCGCTGCTTACGCGGCCTCGGGACCGCTAAGATAGTCGTAGGTGCTGGTTACCATCCAACCAAAGACGCCGCGTCCGGCCTGGCTTCGCGCCCCGGCTCCGGTCGGCGAGAATTATCGCGGGCTCAAGGGACTGGTGGAGAACCTCCATCTGCACACGGTGTGTGAAAGCGCCGCCTGTCCCAACATCGGCGACTGCTGGAATCGCCGCACCGCGACATTCATGATTCTGGGCAATGTGTGCACGCGCCGCTGCGGCTTTTGCGCCGTGCAAAAAGGCGGACCTCTTCCCGTCGATTACGACGAGCCTCGCCGCGTGGCGGAAGCTTGCGCCGCGCTCGGCTTGAAATTCGCCGTCATCACCAGCGTCAATCGCGACGACCGCAAGGACGGCGGAGCCGAACTGTTCGCCATGACCATCCGCGCCATCCGCGAGCGCCTTCCCGGATGCGGCGTCGAAGTTCTGGTGCCCGATTTTCAAGGCTCGCGCGCGGCCCTGGACATTGTGCTCGAAGCCTCGCCGGACGTGCTCAATCACAACACCGAGACGGTGCCGCGCCTCTATCGCCAGGTGCGATTGGGCGCGCGCTATGAGCGTTCGCTCGACATGCTCGCCTACGCCAAGCGCGAGCGGCCGCGGATCCCCACCAAGTCGGGATTGATGCTCGGCCTCGGCGAAACCAATGACGAGGTGCTCGCCGTGATGCGCGATCTTCGCGCCGCCAACGTCGATATCCTGACGCTCGGCCAATATCTGCGGCCGTCGCCCAGGCATTTGCCGATTTTGCGCTATGCGACGCCGGAAGAGTTCGCCGATTTCAAGCGCGTCGGCTATGAGATGGGTTTCCGCCACGTCGAGAGCGGACCTCTGGTGCGCAGCTCCTATCACGCCGCGGACGCCGTCTCTCAATGACCCATCACGCGCGGGATCAGATCGCCGGCGTGACGACGCTCACCTTGCCCATGCCGTGGGAATTGGAGTCGGTGAACGTTCATCTGATCGAGCTTGATGAGGGTTTTCTGCTGATCGATTCAGGCATCGCCACGCAGGAATGCTTCGACGCGCTTCAATCCTCGCTAGATCAGCGCGGCGTGGGCTGGCGCGACATTCGCCTCCTGTGCCTGACCCACCTGCACCCCGATCATATCGGATTGTCATGGAAGATCCTGGAACTGAGCGGCGCGCGCCTGGCAATGCATCGCGACGAGGTGAAGTATCTGGCCGAGGTCGCGCGCGAATCGCGGCCGCCGTTTTTCGAGGACGCCTTGCTCCGCGCTGGCGTGCCTGAGCCTCTGCGGAAGCGGATGGATCACGCGCTGCGCGATATTCGCCGCCACTTCCGCGAGCATTCGCCGGACTGGGTGCTCGAAGGCGGCGAAAAGATTCCGATTCGCGGCGGCGCGCTCGAAGTGCTCTGGACGCCGGGCCATTCGCCCGGCCATATCTGCTTTTATTCGGCCGAGCATCGCTATCTGATTTCCGGCGATCATCTGCTGCAATTCATCACCCCGAACATCGGCTGGCACCCCAACGCGGACATGCTCGCCAGCTATCTGGATTCGCTGGAGCGCCTGGAACGCTTCGATGTGGATTTGGTGGTGCCGTCGCACGGCCGCGCATTTCGCGGGCATCGCGAGCGCATCCGCCAGACAACGGACCATCACCAATTCCGGTGCGGTGAAATTTTAAGACACGTCGCCGGCGGGCCGCGCACCGCCGACGATCTGGTTAAGCTGCTCTGGCCGCGCGGGCTCGCGCCGTTTCATCACCATTTCGCCGTCTTCGAAGTGCTCGCGCACCTTGAATATCTGGAACGTCGCGGCCGAATCGCATCCGAGCCGCGCGACGGCGGCGCATTATGGTGGCAGCCGGTTCAGACGGACCCGAACGTATTTAGCGGGTGATTGCGCCAACGACGTCTGCACCCGGTTCCGGTCCGAGCGCGAAACGGACCATCGCGTTCCAGACCGCGTGCGTGAACTTTCGCCATCGCGTCTCCGGCTGCTTTACCACCAGAATCCGCACGGCGGGACCATTCGGAGTATCGATAAAGCCATGCGGCGGAGGTGGAGCGGGCGCGGGCGGAGGAGGAGCTACCGGCGGAGGTGGAGCGGGCGCGGGCGGAGGATTGGGCACCGGATTCTTCGTATCGCCCGATCCCGGAGTCGATGCCGGACCACCCCCGCCGATCGGCCCGGCGTGCGGAATCCGCGACTCCCAGGTGCTGATCGCGTCCACGATCATCCGCACCGAGCGCTTCGCGATCGCGGCTTTGTCGAAGCGGCTGGAGGCGATCGGTACGTTGCGATAAACAATGTAGGTTTCGCCGGCCGCGAGTATTTTCGCGTTGCCCGGCAGCATCGCGTGGCGCACATCCACGATGCCTTCCTCCACCGCAACCTCGGTCGCTTCGCTATCATCGTCGACGCTCACGTCGAAAGTGGTGCCGCGAACGGAGATAACCGCCGTCGGCGTCTGCACGCGATTCGGATTGGGGCCGTAGAGATGCTCGATATGGACTTTTACGCGTCCCACCAGAACATCGATTAAATCGCGCCAGTTTGGCGGATTTTTGCGGAAAATAACACGCGAATTGGGATAAACGTCGAACGTGGAGCCGTCCGATACCTGAAATTTGGCCTGGCCGTCGGGTCCGGTGATGATCAGTTCCTGAACCTTAACCTCGTCACCGATGTTAAGCGCCCATGCCGTCGCGTCGCGCAGCACCGAAACCCGCCCGGTCAGCTCGATCACCTTGGCGCCGTACCCGGAAGAATCAATGGGAGGCATCTGCGCCGGGCACACCGCGGACGCGATCGCCGCAAGCAGCAATAGCTTCACCGGGTGCTGGGACGCACTGCGAGTGTTCCGCATAGAAACGCTATCGGCTAAATCTTTGGTCCGGTCCAGGCCATGAAACCCCTGCTCCCGGAACCCTTTCTCGGATAGTCTAACACTAAAATTGCATAGCAAGTAGCTGTCCGGGTTAATCCTGGATGAGTTTTCATCTCAATATCAACACTTTCGGGCGGGAACGGCCGATCAGAGAGAGTACAATGGAGTGACGCCGGTGTATCACAAGGCCACAGCGACTCACCTTGCCGCCACAGTACTCGCGCTGCTGGCTTTATGCGCGCCGGAGCTGCCGGCTCAGTCCGGCTGGCGCCCGGTAGGAAACTGGATGATCGATCGATCCTTAGCCGCTCCCTCGACCGGTCCGGTAAATCGCGTCTGGTATTCGGATTCGGGCTCGATTCTGATCCGAACGGCTTCCGGTCGAATCATGGAAACCAACGACTTAGAGACGTGGCGCCGCTCCGGCGCGACGCCTCCGTCCGAACCCGCCGCGATGATCGCGGATTTACCTGAACCGGGAGCACGGGTGCGCGCGGCGGCGGATTCGGTGCTCTATGCAGTGGGAAAATTCGTCTATCGCTCGGAAAACGGCGGCGCGAGCTGGGATAACCTGACTGGCTACCGCGGCGAATCAATTCTCGGCACTGTTCTGGATCTCGCTGTTTCTCCGGCAGATAGCGATCAAATCGTGGCCGCAGGCATGGATGGCGTTTTTCGCTCGGCCGATGGCGGAAAATCCTGGAGCGGGCTGAATCAGGGTCTGCCGAACCTGCCCGCGCGGCGCCTGCTGAGCACTCCCGCGGATGGCCATGGCGCGCGAATTCAGTTGATCGACGGCAGCGTGGTCGAATGGCAGCCCGGGCAAAAAATCGCCTGGACTCCGGCGAGCGATCCGCGCGCGGAGGCCGATCTCGCGCTCCGGGAGACCCTGAGCCGGCGGCTGGGAGTTCGGGTGACCGCAATAGCAACTTTCGGATCGCTCACCTATGCCGGCCGGATCGACGGCGTGGTGATGGTATCCGACGACGGGGGAATCACCTGGCGCAGCGCGTTTCCATTTCCCGCCGGGCCGGTGGATGGATTTTGGGTCGATCCCCAGGATCCACGCATCGCGCTCGCGGTTTTTGGAGCTTCACCGGATTCCTCGCCGGGGCCGCGCATTCATGTGGCCCGGACCGAAAACGGCGGCATGTTTTGGGACCCGTTCACGTCGAATCTGCCCGATACCGGCGTTCACGGCGTTACCGTGGACCGCTCAAGCGGCGCGATTTACGTCGCCACCGATCAAGGCGTGTTCATGACGTATGCCGATCTTCAGGTGCTCGGCTCGCCGCCGCAGTGGACGCCGGTCGCGGGGCTGCCGGCCGGGGCGATGGACGTGCGGCTCGATCCGCAAGGCAATCAACTCTGGGCGGCGACGGATGGTTATGGAGTTTTTTCGATGCTTGCGCCGCATCGTTTGCGCGACCCGCGCGTGGTGAGCACGGCGGATTGGGTTGCGCGAGCGACCGCGCCGGGCGCGTTGATCAGCGTGATCGGCTCGCGCGTGGACACGGCGCGTTCGGGCGATCTGCCCATCCCTGTACTGACTTCGACGGATACGGAAACCCAACTCCAGGTCCCGTTTGAAGCGGCCGGATCGGCGCTCTCGCTCTCGGTTCGCGGCGGCGGCGGATCGATGACGCTTTCGCTGGTTCCGCTGGAACAGGCGGCGCCGGCCATTTTCGTCGATCGCGACGGCACCCCGGTGCTGCTCGATGGCGACAGCCAGGTGATGCTGGACGCCATGCATCCGGCGCATTCAAACGGCCGCATCCAAATCCTCGCCACGGGTTTGGGCCGCGTGAAACCGGACTGGCCGACCGGCGTCGCGGGTCCGCTCGATAATCCGCCTTCCGTCGCCGCCACCGTGAACGCCTACCTCGACCGCCAGCCGGTGGAGGTGACCCGCGCGGTGCTGGCGCCCTACATCGGCTTCTATCTGGTCGAGATTGCGGTTCCGAAGATCGTCAATTCCGGGCCGGAAGAATTGTATATCGAAGCCGGCGGCCAGGCGAGCAATCGCGTCCGGGTCTACATCGAGCCGTGACCGGCCCGCGGGCACACACTCCTTCCCGAAGTAGAATGAATGTTCCGGAGCGAGCTTGGCCCAAATCGATCGCGATTATCTCTTCACCACGCTGGCGGATCTGATTCGCATTAATTCCATCAACCCGACGCTCGCATCGGGCGGGCCCGGCGAGCGCGAGATTTCCGGCTACGTCGCGGCGGCGCTGGGCGCGCTCGGGCTGGACGTGCGGAGATTCGAGCCGGAGCCCGGCCGCATCAGCGTTGCCGGAACGCTCGCCGGATCGGGCGGCGGCCGTAGCCTGATGTTCAACGCGCATTACGACACGGTTGGCGTCGAAGGCATGGATGAGCCGTTTTCCGCGGCGGTGCGCGACGGCAAGATGTTCGGGCGCGGCAGCTACGATATGAAAGGTTCGCTTGCGGCGCAGATGGCCGCCGTCAAGGCGCTGGTCGATTCCGGCCAGAGGCTGCGCGGCGACGTGGTGATCGCCGCGGTCGCCGATGAAGAGTACGGCTCGATCGGCACGGCGGATCTGATCACGCATCTTAAGACCAGCGCGGCGATCGTCACCGAGCCCACCGCCGCGCAGATTTGTCTGGCGCACAAAGGCTATCTTTGGATCGAAGTGGAAACCAAAGGCCGCGCGGCCCACGGCAGCCGTTTCGAGCAGGGAATCGACGCGAACATGCGGATGGGCCGGTTTCTCGCTCAGCTCGATCATCTGGAGCGCGATCTGCGGGCGCGCAAGCCGCATCCCCTGGTCGGGCCGCCTTCGCTGCACGCGGCGATGATCCGCGGCGGCGACGGCCTGAGCACCTACGCGGCCTCCTGCAAGTTGCAGATAGAGCGGCGGACGATTCCGGGCGAGAGCGAAGCTCAGGTAATGAGCGAAGTGCAAGCGATCCTCGACCGGCTGAGCGCCGAAGATCCGACGTTTGCCGCAAGCGCCCGCAGTTTCTTTGTGCGCGATCCGTTTGAAGTCGCCCGTGACGCATCGATTGTGCTCGCGCTCGATCGCGCTTGCAAAAACGTGCTCGAACGGGAGCCGAATTACATGGGCGATACGCCGTGGATGGATGCGGCGCTTCTGTCGGCCGCGGGAATTGAAACCGTGGTGTTCGGACCGGCGGGCGGCGGCGCGCACGCCGCGGTCGAATGGGTGGAGATGGAATCGGTGGCGCAGGTCGCCGCGGTTCTGGCGGAGGCCGCCGCTGGCTACTGCGGATAAGCTCAGCCACGATTTGATCCGGGAGGCCGCGGAATTTCTTCGCGGGCGCGTGCGGCGAACTCCGCTGGAGTTTTCGCCGGGGCTTTCGGATCTGCTCGGCGTACCGGTGTGGCTGAAGCTGGAGTCGATGCAGTTGACCGGCTCGTTCAAGATTCGCGGCGCGCTGTTTTCCCTGTCGCGGCTGAGCGAGGCCGGGCGCGCGGCGGGCGTGGTCACCTGCTCGGCGGGAAATCATGGAAAAGCGGTGGCCTACGCCGCGCAAAGATGCGGAGTGCCCGCGATCATCTGCGTTCCGCGCTCGATCGATCGGGCGAAGTATCAAGGAATGCTCGCGCTGAACGCGGACCTTCGCGTTTCCGCGTTCGATGGCTACGACGATACCGAGGAGTGGGCGCGCGCCATGGCTCGCGAGGAGGGCCGTCCATTCCTTTCGCCGTTTGACGACGATGGCATCATGGCGGCGAACGGCGGCACGGTGGCGTTGGAGGTTTTCGAGGACGCGCCCGCGGCGCGCGTTTTCGTTTTGCCGGTCGGCGGGGGTGGTTTCGCCGCGGGATTCGCGTTCGCGGCCGAAGGCGGGCTGATCATCGGATGCCAGCATGAATTGTCGCCGGCGCTGCGTCTGTCGCTCGATGCCGGCCGCGCGATCACGAAATTACCGGCTGTCGAAACCATGGCCGGCGGAATCGAGGGCGGCATCGGCGCGCTGACGTTCGGCGTTCTGGCGAATCGCGTCGGGCGAGTGGCGCTGGTTTCCGAAGATGAAATCTTGACCGCGGTCCGCTGGATGATCGAACATCATCAATACCTGATCGAGCCCACCGCCGCCGTAACCATCGCCGCGTGTTTGAGCGGCCGCGTGGGCCGGATTACCGATCCCGCGGTGGTGGTGGTGTCGGGCCGCAACGTGAGCATCGAGAGTGCGAAAAAAATTCTATGCGGGTGCTGACGCTTGAAGAAATTCGCCCGCTGATCGACGATCTCAAGGTGATCGACGCCATGCGCGGCGCGCTGATCGCGCAATCGCGCGGCGAGTGCGATACGCCGATGCCGATGCACTTGGCGACCGGTCGCGGCGAGGTCCACATGAAATCGAGCTACCGGCGCGGCGGAAAACATTTCGTGCTGAAAATGGCCTCGACGTTCGATGGCGTGGGCGATGGCATGATGCTGCTGGCCTCGGCGGAGACGGGCCGGCCCGTGGCGTACCTGGCCGATGCCGGTCATCTGACCGATGTTCGCACCGCCGCGGTTTCGGCGATGATCGCGCGCGAGCTGGGCCGCGCGGATCGAACCATCGGAATTCTGGGCAGTGGAATTCAGGCTCGCTTGACGGCGCGATTTCATGCGCGCGTGCTGCCGCTCGAACAAATCTATTTGTGGGGCCGCCATCCGGAGCGCGTGGAGCGCTGCGCAAAAGAGATTTCGGCGTTTGTGAAGAAGGTGGCGATTCTTCCGTCGCCTTCGGCGCTCGCGGCGGCAACGCGGCTGATCGTGACCTGTACGGCCTCGCGCGCGCCGCTGCTGATGAAACGAGATTTGCAGGCCGGCGTGCACGTATCGGCGGTCGGCGCGGATTCGGCGGGAAAGCAGGAGCTCGATCCGGAGATTCTCCGCGCCGCCGATCTGCTGCTGGTCGATTCGCTGCGGCAGTGTGAGATGCTCGGAGAATTGCAGCACGCCCCGGACCAGCGGCGGCGCGCGGTGGAGGTTGGAAAATTTTTGCAGGAACCGCGGCCGGCCCCAGACACGTCAGGTCTGAAACAGACGGTCGCCGATCTGACCGGTTTGGGAGTGGAGGATTTATTCATCGCCGAAGCGGCGCTGGAAAGGGAACAATTTCTTAAGGGACTTTTAGATGCCAATTGAAATTTTTGAAATGGAACGGATGCAGTCGACCTGGGAAAACATCGTCGACTACGATTTGAGCGAAAGCGGCGTGCGCCCGCTCACCTTGCGCGAGCTGATGGAGATGGGCTTCGATCTCGATGCATTTCTCGACGTGCCGCTTGGCTACAGCCAGTCGAACGGCACGCTGGAGCTGCGCGAGGCCCTCGCCGCGCTTTATAAAGGCTCGACCGTCGATCACATCGAAGTGACCAACGGCACGTCGGAGGCGAATTTTCTGGTGGCGCTCAGCCAGATCCGCGCCGGCGACCGGTTCGCGCTGGAAACGCCGAATTATATGCAGCTTTGGGGCGTTCCCCGCGCGCTCGGCGCGGATACACGGACGTTTCGCCTGCGTCCGGAAGCCTGCTGGGAGCCCGATTGGGACGAATTCGACCGCGCGATCGAGGGCGGCGCCCGCATGGTGTACGTTTCAAACCCGAATAACCCGACCGGATCGGTGCTTTCCGACGCGGCCATGAAACGAATCGTCGAAGGCGTGGAGCGCGCCGGCGCATTGCTGCTGGCCGATGAAGTTTATCAGGGCGCGGAGATCACCGGGCCGCGCACGAAAAGTTTCTGGGGCATGAGCGATCGCGTGGTCGTCACCAGCGGATTGTCGAAGGCCTGGGGCATTCCCGGCGTCCGCATCGGCTGGATCGTGGGGCCGAAAAAGTTGATCGCCGAATGCTGGGCGCAGCACGATTACCTGACCATCGGCCCCAACAAGTTGTCGGACCGGCTGGCCCGGGTCGCGGTCGAGCCGGCGAATCGGGAAAAATGCTACGCGCGCACGCGCGAGCTGCTGGGGAAAAATATCGAGATCGCGCGCCAATGGGTTCGCGGCTTCGGCGGGTTCCTGGAGTGGCGCGAGCCGCGCGCCGGCGCGATCGCGCTGATGAAGTATCACGCCTCCGTGCCATCGCTGGAGCTGTGCCAAAGAATTCGCGAGCGGCAAAGCACGCTGATCGTACCGGGCAAGCAGTTGGGGATCGAGGGCCACGTGCGGATTTGGCTTGGCGGCCGCGAGGATTATTTGAAAGAAGGACTGCGCCGCGTCGCCGAGGAATTGAAGCCGCTTGTGGTGAACTCCTGACTCGAGTTCGCCGCTAAGGCGTTTCCCTGATACATCGCTGAACCATTCCGCCGATAGAAAACAGTGCCCGATGATACGCATCTTCAGGCTCTCCACGCCGCAGTAAATTGTTACCTGTCGACGCTCGGCGCGATGGGAGACTGCATTGGCGATGCTTGCCCGGAAATCGGCGGGATCTACAAACACCGGCTCGGGCGGCTGCGCACCCGTCTGGCGTTCGATTCTTCCACCCCGGCGTTGGAGGAAAGCTGCGCCGCCGTTGCAGAGGCGCTGCGGGAGTACGCGCAGCGCGCATCCGGATACGTCGCGCGGCACCGGCTGGAGCTGAACGCGGCGGTCGCTTCGATTCAGGAGATCGTCAAGTCGCTCGCGCAGCGGCAGGATTTTTACAGCGCTCGCCTACGGCAGTTCGCCGCGCAAATGGAAGCCACCAGATATCCGACCGACGCGGAAGCTTTGCAGGAAGTGGTGGCGCTTCAGGTGGCCGGACTGCTGAGCTGCGTGGAGAGCATGACGCACGAGGCGCAATCGCTCGCAACCCGCATGAATCACGAACTCGCATCGGTCGAGCTGCGCGTCCGGGAAGCTGAAGTGACCGATCCGCTCACCGGGCTGATGAACCGGCGCGAGATGGAACGGCAGATCGAGTCACGCAAGGCCGCGGGAAATCCGCCCGTGCTGCTGCATTTCCAGCTCACCGGCGAGGTGAACGATGAAGTCATGAAGCAGGTGGCGACGCGCCTGGGCTCGCATTTCCGGCACAAGGATTTCATCGCGCGCTGGACCAACGCCGAATTCATGGTGCTGTTTCAGGGGCCGCCGGAAATCGCGCACATGCGCGTGGAGCAGATCGTGCCGTGGATCTCCGGCCGGTACCTGCTCGACAACGGCGATACCGCGCAGGTGAGCGTCGAAGGACGCCTGGCGCCGGCCGAGGTCGTCGCCTAGCGCGCATCGCCCAACTTCCAAAAAGTCCTGGGACTCTAGGATAATCACCTTAGAACTTGCCGATGCGCCGTACTTCCGTCATACTTGTACAACGTAATCAACTATGGGAGTCGAACCCAGCGACGTTCTCTTTATCGCCATCATTATCTGGATCGTTCTCGAGATCATCAACGGGGATTGGGGCGGCGGGCATCGCGCGCGAGTTCCGGCTCGTTCGTAAGATTGCGCAATGGCCGAGGTGATCGTGCTCGGCGGCGGGCTTGCCGGCCTGGCCGCGGCGGCCGCGCTCGGCGAATCCGGTCATCGCGTGACGCTGTTCGAAGCGCGGCCCTTTTTGGGCGGGCGCGCCACCAGCTACGAATCCGGAACCGAAACCATCGATAACTGCCAGCACATCCTGCTGCGATGCTGCGTCAACCTGATCGATTTTTATCGACGCTTAGGCGTTGCGGACAGGATCCGCTGGTATGACGAGTTTGTTTTCATCGAACCCGGCGGGCACCGCAGCGTGATGCGCGCCGGGCGATTGCCCGCGCCGGCGCATTTTACCGGATCGTTCTTCTCGCTCAAGTTTTTGAACTTTTCCGAAAAGCTCGCGGTGATGCGCGGGCTTGCGGCCATCCGGCGCGAGGCTCGCCGCGGCGATCTGGATCAGATCACCATGGCGCAATGGCTCCGCGAGCATCGCCAGCCGCCGCGCGCAATCGAACGATTCTGGCGCCAGATCCTGGTAAGCGCGATCAGCGAAGAGCTGGATCGCACGGCCGCCGCGCACGCCTTCCAGGTTTTCCGTCTGGCCTTTCTCGCCACGCGCGATGCCTACGAGATGGGCATCCCCTCGGTACCGCTGGGCGAGCTTTACGCGTCCGAAGCATGGCGGAAAATCGGCGGAGTCGAAATGCGCTTGCGCGCGCCGGTCGGGCGAATCGCGATCGAAGACGGCGCCGTGCGCTCCATACACGCCGGCGGCGAGGAGCATCGCGCCGATTACTACGTTTGCGCGCTGCCCTTTGAAAAACTCGCGCCCTTCAATCTTGAAATCGACGTCGCCGGATTCACCCACGCGCCCATCACCGGGATTCATCTGTGGTTCGATCGCCCGGTGATCGACTTTCCGCAGGCCACGCTGCTCGACCGGACCATACAGTGGATCTTCAACAAGCACCAAGGCCGCTACGTTCAACTGGTCGTGAGCGCCTCGCACTCGCTGATCGAGATGCCGCGTTCGGATGTGATCGCGCTGGCTCTCGCCGAGCTGGCGGATTTTTTTCCCGCCGCCGGCGAGGCCAAGCTCGAAAAAGCGCATGTGGTGAAAGAAGTTCGCGCGGTTTTGTCGCCCCAGCCCGGATTGGAGAAAAAGCGTCCCCCGGCGCGAACGCAGTATCGCAATCTGTTCCTGGCCGGCGACTGGACGCGTACCGGTTGGCCCGCGATCATGGAAGGCGCCGTGCGCAGCGGATATCTTGCGGCGGAAGCCGTCAGCGACGCAACCGGATCGCCGAAAAAATTCTTGCGCCCCGATATCGCCTGAAGCTTCGCGCCGGCTTGCCTGCCCCAAAAAATAATGCGCTCCGGAAGTGCAGGTCCGGAGCGCATTTTTGTCTGCGATTACTTCTTAAATCGTGAAGTTCACCGTCACGATCGCCGTAGCCTGGTTGCCCTTGCTATCGGTGACCGTGAGTTGGAACAGATAAACTCCGCTGGTTAAGCCGAGCGTAACGCTCGGCGTCGGGGAATTGGGGTTGGTAATGAACGCCTTGTCGTTGAGCGAGGTCCAGACGAAGCTCAGCGGATTGTTGCCGCTGGGGCTGTAGCTGCCCATCGCGTTCAGCGTGATGAAGCGGAAGTTGGTGTTCACCGTCGTTCCGCCCTGGATCACGATGACCGGCGTGCTGGGACTGGTGCCGCCGCCGCCCGGCGGAGCCGGAACCGTGACGGTCAGCGATTGCTGCGCGGTCTGCCCGCTCGCCGCCGTGGCGATACAAGTGTAAGTTGTGGTCGCCAGCGGCGCGACGTTGACGGTCGCGCTGTTGCCGTTGGTGTTGGTGCCATTCAGAGTCACCGAAGCCGCGTTCGCCGCCTGGCAGGTGAGCGTGACGCTCGCGCCCGACGACGGCGACGGATTCGGGCTCGCCGTGAACGAAGTGATGGTCACGGCCGGCGAGACGTTGACCGTCGTCGTCGAGGTGACGCTGCCCGCCGCATTGGTCGCCGTTAAGGTATACGTCGTGGTTGTCGCCGGCGAGACGGACTGCGTTCCGCCGAGCGAAAGGCTGTTGCCGACGCCGTTGTTGATGCTTACCGTGGTCGCGTTATCCACCGCCCACACCAGTGTCGAGGACTGGCCCGCCATGATGTTCTGCGGCGACGACGAGAACTGGATGATGCGCGGAAGCTGGCCGGCGGTGACCGTCACCGACGCGCTGCACGAGTTGCTGTTGCCGTTCGCGCCGTTGGCGATCACCGTGTAGGTCGTGCTGCTGGTCGGCGTCACCACGGTGTTGCCGTTGGCCGCGTAAGTCCCGCTGCCGGGATTGATCGAGACCGAATTGGCGTTCATCGTCTGCCAGTACAACGTAGCCGATTCGCCCGCGATGATCGTCGCCGGCGACGCGTAGCAGTACGTCACCTGCGTCGTCGATCCGTTGACCACAACCGTCACCTGCGCCGTCACCGTCTGCTGCGAGTTGGAGGCGGTCATCGTGTAGGTCGTGGTGGCCGTCGGAGCAACCGAAGAGCTGCCCGTCGCCTGCACCGCGCCGATACCGCTGATCGAGATTGTGGTCGCGCCCACCACGCTCCAGGAAAGCGTGGAGGCTTGGCCGGCCTGTATCGTCGCCGGATTGGCGATGAAGTAGCTGATGTTCACCTGATTGCCGGCGCTCGTCGTCACCGTCACCCGCGCCGTGCCCGAAGCGCCCAGACTGTCGGTGACCGTCAGCCGGAACTGATAGCTCGAATTTGGCTGCGCCACAAACGTCGTGATCGCGTCGCTCGGATTGGAAAGGGTCGCGCCGGGGCCGCCCTCCTGCGTCCAAAGGTAGGTCAGCGGAAGTTCGTCCGGCGAATAGGACCGCGAGCCGTTGAGCGTAACCGGTCCCGGCGGCACGCCGATCTGATTCGGGCCCGCGTCGGCGACCGGCGCGGTGTGGCCGGTGCGCACCGTGCGCGTCACCTGCTCCCACTGCACGCGCGGAACCGTCATCGGCACCGGAGTGGTCGCCGCCGCGAATTCCTTCGGCCGCATCGCGTTCCCGAAAATCACCCCGACCAGGCCCTGGCCGTTGTTGCTCGGCCCGACCATGGTCGGATTCAGATCGCCTTCAACGCTGATTCCAACGTGCTGGTTAATCGGAAACACGAAGCGCAGCGTCGCCCCGGCGCGGTCGCCATAGGCCATGCTCTTCAGATAACTCAGCGTGCCTTCAACGTAGTTGTTGCCCCACAGGCCGACCGTCGCGCTGACGCCCGCCTGGTTCACGATCGAAAGATAGGTCTGCGTAAACAGATCCGGCGAGAGCAGACCGTTGGGAAGCACCGTTCTCTGGCTGTTGATGATCGCCGTGTTTTTATACCCGTAGGTCCCGAAAACGCCGATCTTGCCGCGCTTGAAAATGTAATCCATCACGAACGCCGCCTGCCCCAGCGTCCCGTTGCCTTGCACGCCCCCCGTCGGCGACGATCCCACCGGGACGATGTTCAGCCCGGGCGCGATGGTCGCTCCGTTGGGAGACGCCACCGTGAGCGAAACGTTCTTGATGCTTGAAAACAACCCCGCCTGAAAACGTCCGATGCGATCCACCAGACCGATATCGAACTGGCCTTCTTTTTGCGTATGGAAATACATGTATTCGGCCTGCGCCTGAATCGCGTAGTGATCCTCGAAGACGCCGAAGAAGCGTCCCCGGCCGGTGGCCGTCACGTGACCGGTGTTGTCGGCACCGACGTTCACGCCGAGCAGTTGGAATTTCGGCTGCTTATTCTTGTTGAGATCTTCCTCGACCGCCTTGGCCACCTCGGTCGCCGACGGCGGCGGCGTAACCGGCTGGTTGGCCTTCGATTCGAGCACCTGCTGCTGCTGTTTCAGCGCGTCCAGGTCGCGCCGCAACTGCGCGTTCTGATCCTGCAAGCCTTGCAGCAGCCGGGCGATGTCGTCCAGCTTGTCCAGCCGCTTTAAAACTTCGCTACAGCAGTCGGTCATGCCTTGCGGCTTGGGCGGCTCGATCGCGCGGATCGCCTCGCCGACGCCCGCCGCGCTCACCGTGCGGCCCTGATCGTCGGTGACGGTCATCACCACTCGCCGGTTCATCCAGCGCGGAACATCCGTTTTGCTGTAGGTCGGCTTCTGGCCGGGATATTTCGGATCCGCCTTGCCGCGCGTTCCCACGTCAATCTGGCTGGCGCGCGCCCCGTATTTGATCAGGAAATCGCGCACCGTGTTGGCGCGAGCCAGGCCGAGTTTGTCGTTGTACTGCCCGCTGCCGATATCGTCCGTGTGGCCCTCCAGGCGCACATGGTAACCCGGATTCTTTTGCAGAAGCTCCGCCAGGCGAAGCAGGCTCGGATAACCGTCTGAGAGCACCGCGGAGTTGAATTCGAAATTGATCTCTTCCCAGTCATCCTTGCTCGCGTTGGTGTTCAACCCCTGCGCGGAAAGCGCCATCGCGCCCAGTGCGGCGAATGCGAGCAGACGGGTAGTTACGTTCAGCATTTATATCCTCCAAAAGCAAACAAAAAAAACATCCTCCGAAATGTTTACGTCCCTGCGCGCGTTCCGCTGCGCCCTGCACTTACCATCCCGGTTCGCTGATCTCCGGTAACCGGCGGGACTGGCTGTCTCTATAACTTCCTAAAAGCGTGCGAAAAAACGAGCCGCCCAAAACCCAAAGCCCGTCTCGTTACAGAATATATCAACTGGCTGTAGATACGCCACTTCTCATCAATGTTTCACGTTTTTATCCGCTGGCCTGAAGCTTCACCACCCCGGTTGCCATCCGCCCGCCGCCCCCCCCATAATAGGTATGGGCTTGCCGGATGGGCGATCGCCCCGAGAAGTCCTTTTCGGGATTCCGAGGGGAGGAAAGTCCGGTCTCCATAGGGCAGCATGCCGGCTAACGGCCGGGGGAACTCGCTCAAACGAGTTTTACGGAAAGTGCCACAGAAAACAATACCGCCCATCTGGGATGTGACGTTAATTCGTCGGATTTCAGTAGGGTAAGGGTGAAAAGGTGCGGTAAGAGCGCACCGCGGCGGCAGTAATGCCGCTGGCAGGGTAAACCCCATGTGGAGCAAGACCAAATAGGGGACGAGGAGCGGCCCGCTCCGTTACCAGTTCCGGGTAGGTCGCTGGAGCCGGCGAGCAATCGCCGGCCAAGAGGAATGATCGCCGCTCGCAAGAGTACAGAAACCGGCTTATAGTCC
>JAJPHS010000096.1 GCA_021325175.1 Terriglobia bacterium | reverse complement strand
GGCGGGCTGGTGATCGCGGTGGCGTGCGAGGGCGACGAGGAGATTTCGAAGGTCGCCGATCACGTGATCCGCATTCCTTCGACGCATGAGCTGCTGCTGCCGATTCTTGAAGTGGTCCCGCTGCAACTGCTGGCGTATCACATCGCGGTGCGGCGGGGCTGCGACGTCGATCAGCCGCGAAATCTGGCCAAGAGCGTTACGGTCGAATAGGGCGCGGCTTGCGATCTTTGCTAAAGACGATCCCGCTGCTCGCGTCAGTGTTTGCGATCGGGGAGCCCGCGTTCGCCACGCGGATCGACGATCCGGCCGCGTTTGTCAGGGATGTGTATCGGCGCCTGGCGGCCAGCGCCCATTACCAACCTCCGACGGACATTTACACGCCTCGGCTGAAGGCGCTGTTCGATGAAGACAGGCGGCGCGCGAAAGGCGAAGTGGGATGCATCGATTTCGTATTCTGGACCAACGGGCAGGATTCGAACCTGAGAGATGTGCGCGTGACGAGTCAAGCGGCGGGCCGGCCGGATCGCGCGCTGGTGACCGCGACGTTTATCCATGAAAGACGTCAGGAGATTCAGCTCGATTTCCAGAAGATCGGCGGGCGATGGCTTCTCGACGACGCCTGCTCGCTGGCCGGCGAAACGTGGATATTGTCGAAGCTGCTGAAGTGCTGGTGAAGCAGTTTACTCAAGTCCTGGAAATCCGCACGCGCGGAAAGCGGCTGTATCCGTTCACCGCCGAGGTCGCAAAATGGGTTGCTTCCCGCGGGGTAGAAACCGGGCTTCTGACCATTTTTTGCCAGCACACTTCGGCATCGCTGGTGATTCAGGAGAATGCCGATCCGGACGTGATTCTGGATATCGCCGATTATTTCGAGCGAATCGCGCCGGAAAACGATCCGCATTACCGGCACACGGCGGAAGGTCCGGACGATATGCCGGCGCATCTACGAACGGCGCTGACCCAGACGTCGCTGACGATCCCGGTAATTGGCGGGCGGATGGCGCTGGGGACGTGGCAGGGGATTTATCTGTTCGAGCACCGGTCGAGCGCGCACCGCCGCAGCGTCGTGCTGCACCTGATGGCGTAAGCCGGCCAGGTTCTTGCTTACTGGATCATTCTCCGGTCGCGGCGGAGAATCGCCGGGACATCGAGATCGTCGAACACCGGCTCCGGCGGGGCTGGAGCGGCGGCCACCGGAAGCGGAGGCTCTTCGTAGGCCGGTTGCGGCGCGGGAGGCTCGACGTGCGCCGGTTCGGGAACTTCCATCCGCGGAGCGGGCGCGGGCTCGGCGGAAGCGGCGACGCGCGACGGCTTGCGCTCGATCGCCGGGAGATTTTCGCGCTGGAATCCGGTGGCGATGACGGTGATCTTGACCTGATCCGCCATCGATTCGTTCAGCACCACGCCGAAATTGATCTGAACATCGTCGTTTTGCGCGGCTTCGCGGATCAGCGTGCAGGCTTCGTTCACTTCGTGCAGGCTGAGGCGGCTCGATCCGGTGATGTTGATCAGCACGCCGCGCGCGCCGCGCACGCCGCCGGCTTCCATCAAGGGGCAACTGATGGCCCGTTCGGCGGCGATGACTGCGGCGTTTTCACCGCTGGCCGACGCCGTGCCCATCATGGCGTAGCCCATGCCCAGCATGATGGAGCGAATATCGGAGAAATCGCGATTGATCAGGCCCGGCGTGGTGATGATGTCGGCGATGCCCTGCACAGCCTGGCGGAGCACGTCGTCGGCGACGCGAAACGCCTCGAAGAAGCTGGTGCCTTTGGGAACCAGATCAAGGAGCTGATCGTTGGGGATGGTAATGACGGTGTCGACGACGCCGGCCAGTTCGGCCAGGCCCTGGTCGGCCTGCTTGCGCCGCTTGGGTCCTTCGAAGGCAAACGGTTTCGTCACTACGGCGACGGTGAGCGCGCCCAATTCCTTGGCGAGCGAAGCGACCACGGGCGCCGCTCCGGTACCGGTGCCCCCGCCGAGGCCGGCGGTGACGAAGACCATGTCCGCGCCTTCGAGCATATCGATGATTTTATCGGTGTCCTCAAGCGCGGCGCGGCGGCCGATGGAAGGATCCGAACCGGCGCCGAGCCCGTTGGTCAGCTTGGAGCCGATGGCCAGTTGCACCGGCACCGGCGAGGCGGAAAGGGCCTGCACGTCGGTATTCAAGACGCAGAACTCGACGCCGTTCAAGCCCTCATTCAACATACGCGCGACGGCATTGCATCCGCCGCCGCCGACGCCGAAGACGCGAATTTTCGTTTGCGGCGCCGATTCGTCTTCGATCACGAATTTCAAACTGTCGAGTGCCATGGTGCGCTCCTGTTGCAGTAGTAAAGAACGAACTTCCCGCTCATCTTGCCACCCAGCCCATCAATCCCGGAAGCTTTCGTTTGGGCGGCTGGTGCAGCTTCAATTTCGCCGAATATAACGCCAGCCCGGCGGAGGTGGTCCAGGCCGGAGTGTTCAGCTCCTCCGGCCAATTTCCGAAGCCCTTGGCGAGCGCGTTGCCGGCCTGGCAGTTGAGGATGCGCTCGGCCATATCGCACATACCGTTCAGCAAAGCGCCTCCGCCGCACAAAAAAATTCCTTCGAGCAGATTGCGATCCATGCCGGCGCGCTGCAATTCGGCGCGGACGTAGAGAAACATCTCCTCGGCGCGCGCTTCAAGAATTTCATTGAGCTCGCTGCGGCGGGCTTCGCGCGGGGCGCGGCCTTCGGGGGAAGGGACTTCGATGAAGCTCGAATCGGAGGTCAAGCCCAACAACGCGCAGCCGTATTGCTGTTTCAAACATTCGGCGTCTTCATAGGTGACTTTGAAGATCGCGGCGATATCGCGCGTTAAATGATCGGCCCACACCGGAATGGTGGAGGCGAGCAGAAGCGCGTCGCCATCGTAGATCACCAGGTCGGTGGAGTGCAGGCCGATATCGAGCACGGCGGCGCCGCGGGCGCGCTCCTCCGGATAGAGTGCGGCGTAGGCGGCGGCCATCGGCTCATAGACCGTCTCCTGAACGGCGAGCCCGGCGAGATGCGCCGCCGAGACGACCGCCTGATGCTCCTGAAAAGAGGCGGTAATGATATGGACGTTCGCTTCCAGACGCGAGCACACGCCCTTGTGCGGCTTGCGATATCCGGCGCGGCCGTCGAGCGTGAAATCCTGCGGCAGAACGTGCAGCAGCATGCGATCGCGCTCCAGCCGGACATCGGCGGCGAGCTTCACCGCGTAGGCCATATCCTCGGGATCGACCTCGCGCGGCCGGCCGAACTCGTAAACTCCGCGGCTCTGCGCGCCGGCGATTCCCATCCCGCCGACGCCGATGGTGACGCTTTCCACCGTAACGTGAGCTCCGCGCTCGGCGTCGGTGACGGCGGCGCGAATCGATTCGGCCAACGCCTCCTGATCGCTCACCCGGCCCTTGGCCCATCCCGCCGATTGGGCCAGCCCGTGCGAGAGATAACGGATCTGATCGCCTTCGAGCGCGCAGATGACGCAGCGCGTCCGGGAGCTGCCCGCGTCGAGGCCGGCGGCCAGTTGCGTCTTTGCCGGCATCACTGGTCCATCCTTATTGATCCACCACCGTAATTCTGTCCTCCAGCCGCAAATCGAGCTTGGTCGCGTCCGGCAGGCGGCGCTTGATCTCCGGGTAATTGCGGACGAAATTCTGATAGCGGACGGCGAAATCGTGATCGCCTAAAAGCAGCGTGATCACGCGGCCGTCCCAGGGCTCGGTGATTCTCAGGTTCTCGGCGTCGGAAACGTCGATTTCAGAGATTTTCGCGGTTGCTTCCGGACCCAAATCGCGGGTAAGGCGGAGCATGCGATGGACGCGCTCGCGCCGCTGCGCCAGGGAATCGGACGCATGCACGCCGGCGATCACCGGCAGCGTGAATCGATCCGGCGCGGGCGGAAGGATCACGCCGTCTTCGTCGATCAAGGCGTAGCGCGACGGCGCCAGCGCCAGGAAAGCGACCGGGGCGCGCTCGGCAACCCGCACCAGTACGCGATTGGGCCACAGGCGCAGCACGGTCGCGTCCTTCACCCAATCGATGGTTCGCAGCGTGTTGCGGCGCTCGGCCAGGGGCAAAAGATAAACGCTGCGGCCGAAGTCCTGTTCGAACACGGCGCCAATTTTTCGTTCGGAGGCGTGCGCCGCGCCCTGAATCTGAAGCGTGGGTGTGTTTTCGGATCCTTCCGGGCCGTTCAAGGCGAATCGCGCGTCCCGCACCAGAAACTGCTCCAGCCGGTGCAGCGCGTAAAGCGCGGTCAGACCTACTACGATCAGCATGGCCGCCCCGGCCGCGATGCGCCAGGTGGGAATTTCGCGCCTTGCCGGCGCGGCGTTGCGGGCGCGCGGCCTGGAAACGGGCTTCGAATCGCTGTCATCGATGCCGGGCAGCAGGCCCGATCCCTCGTGGTTACGCGGCATGATCGGGCGACCTCAGCCCTTCGAGAATTTTTTCGCCGGCTTGATACACGCTGCCGGCGCCGAGCGTAAGAATGGCGTCACCCTCCCGCGCCGCCGCGATGACGGATTCGATCCCGCGCTCCATCGCGCCCACGTAGCGCGCGCCGCGATGGCCGAACGAAGTAATGCGTTCGGTAAGCGCCTCGGCCGTTACGCCCTCGATGGGAGCTTCCGAGGCGGCGTAGATATCCATCACGTGGACCGTATCGGCCTGGTGAAAGGCGCGCGCGAAATCGTCCATCAGCGCCTGGGTGCGCGTATAACGATGCGGCTGGAAAAGGACATGGATATGGGCGTAGCGGCAGGCCCGCGCGGCGGCGAGCGTGGCGCGAATTTCGGTGGGGTGATGGCCGTAATCGTCGATGACGGTGACGCCGCGTTCCGTGCCGCGGATCTGGAAACGCCGGTCCACGCCGCCGAAGCCGGCCAGCGCCTGGCGAATCGAATCGGGCGAGATTTCCAGCTCGAGGCCGACGGCGATCGCCGCCGCGGCGTTCAGCGCGTTGTGGGCGCCCGGGATGTTCAAGTGAAACGGGCCGAGATCGCGGCCGCGGTAATCGACGTGAAACTTGCTCGACAGATGGCCGTTCAGGCAATGCGTCACGCGCAGATCGGCTTGCGCGCTGGCCCCGTAGGTGACGATCCGGCGATTCACGGAGGGCAGGATCTGCTTGACATTGTCGTCGTCGATGCACAGCACGGCGAGCCCGTAAAACGGCACTTTGCCGGCGAATTGCGCGAAGGCCGCGCGAATTTCGTCCAGATCCTGGTAATGATCCAGGTGTTCGCGATCGATATTGGTCACCACGGCGATGATCGGCGCGAGCTTGAGAAACGATCCGTCGCTTTCATCCGATTCGACGACCAGATAATCCGATTTGCCCAGCCGCGCGTTGGCTCCGCCCATGGTGGCCACGCGCCCGCCGACGACGATGGTGGGATCGAGAGCGGCGTGACTGAGGATCGCGGCGGTCATGGAGGTGGTGGTGGTTTTGCCGTGGCTTCCGGCGATGGCAATCCCGTACTTCTGGCGCATCAGCTCCGCCAGCAGCTCCCCGCGCGGGATTACGGGAATGGCGCGTTTGCGCGCTTCGATGATTTCGGGATTATCGGCGCCAACGGCGCTGGAGACGACCAGGGCTTTTGCCTCGCCCAGATGATCGGCGGAGTGGCCTTCGAACACCTTCGCGCCGCGCCGCGCCAGGCGATCGGTGGCGGCGGAAAATTTCAGGTCGGAGCCGCTCACCGGGTAGCCGAGCTCGATCAGCAGCTCGGCCAGGCCGGACATGCCGATGCCGCCGATTCCCACGAAATGAACGGGCTGGCGTTTAAAAAACATTTCAATATAGTATTGTTTCGGCTTTGCGCAATCTTGTCAATGAAGAAAAGTTTCCAGAACCTCCGCCGCGCGCTTCGCCGCGTCCGGCCTGGCGAATTTGCGCGCGGCCTCGCCCATTGTTTCGAGAAGCCCCGGCTCGGTGGCCAGCCGTCCGGCCTCCTCGACCAGCCGCGCGCCGGTCATTTCCGCATCGGCGATCAGCCGGGCCGCGCCGGCGTTCTGCATGGCTTGGGCGTTTCGCAACTGGTGCTGATCCGCCGCAGTGGGAAGGGGAACCAGGATCGAGGGCTTGCCCGCCGCGGCGATTTCGCCTACCGCGCTGGCTCCGGCGCGGCTGATGATCAGGTCGGCTTCCGCGAACAGATCCGGCATGTCGGTAAAGAACGGCGCGATCCTGCCGGCCAGCCCGGTGGCTTGAAACTTCGGGGCCAGGTCGGGGTACGCCGCCGCGCCGGTCTGATGAAGAATCTTGGTGAAGCGGTTTTTCCACAAAGGCCAGCTTTCCTCCGCCGCGCGATTGAGCGTGCGCGAACCCTGGCTGCCGCCGGTGATCAGCAGCGTGAGCACGGGCCCGCGCGGCTTTTTCGGCGCCTGGAAGAACTCGCGGCGAACCGGCACGCCCGTGACTTCGGTTCGCTCCTGGGGGAACCAGCGCGCGGTTTCGGGAAAATTCACCAGCGCGCGCGCGACGAAGCGGGCCAGCCGGCGATGCGTCAATCCGGGAATGGCATTGGGCTCCATCACCACCACGGGAATTCGTTTCCACAGCGCGGCCAGCAACACCGGACCGGCGACATACCCTCCCATCGAGAATACGGCGGCCGGCTTGGCGCGATCCAGAATGCGCGAGGCCTGCCAGATGCTCAGCGGCAGATCGGCCAGCGTGGTGAGGGCGCGCTTCCAGCCGACGCGGTTCAATCCTCCGATTTCGATCCATTCGATCGGAAAATTTTCGGGCGGAATCAGCTTCGCCTCCAAGCCGCGCTCGGTGCCGATGAACAGCGGCGAATGCCCGCGCGCGCGCAGTTCCCGGGCGACGGCGAGTCCGGGAATGATGTGCCCCCCTGTTCCGCCGCCGGCCATGATGAAAGCTGCGCCCATACTTCAGATCCCGCACAATCGCGCGCTCCGCCGGATTCGAGAAGTGTTCGAGGCGCCGCCCATCAAGCTGTTTCATCCCTCATGATCGCTGACGCTCAGCAGCATCCCCAGGCACAACAGCGTGCTTAATAACGAACTGCCGCCGAAGCTGATCATCGGCAGCGGGAAGCCCTTGGTGGGCGCCATGTCCAGCACGACGCTGATATTGATCATCGCCTGCACGACGATGGCAACGGTCACGCCGAGCGCCAGATATTTGCCGAATTCGTCGCTGGCGCGAACGAACAGACGCGCTCCGCGCCACAGGATCACCAGGAATCCGGCAAGCACGGCGGTTGCGCCCCACAATCCCAGCTCCTCGGCGACCGTGGCGTAAATAAAATCGGTGTGCGCGTCCGGCAGGAACATCAATTTCTGCTTGCCCTGCATCAGCCCGACCCCGAGCACGCCGCCGGCGCCGACGGCGATCTTCGACTGCCGCGGCTGATAGCTCGCGTCGCGCACGCTGGTGGATCGCTGGACGTAGTTGCGGACCCAATGATGCGTATCGATGGTCTCAATCTTCGAATAATCGGGATCGAAATAAGAAATGATGCGGCCGACGCGATAGCCGCGGGAGCCGATCGCCACCATCACCAGCAACACCGCCGCCGCTCCGACCCCCAGCATGTACCGGCGCTCCAGTCCGGCGACCCAAAGCATAATGACCGCCGTAATCACCGGAACCAGCGCGGTGCCCAAATCCGCGACGACCACCAGCACCGCCAGCATCGCCACCGCGACGAAGACCTGTAACAACGCGTGCCGCTGATTAATCGATTTGGCGCGCCGGGCGATGAAGTAAGCGAGAAAAAGAATCAACGCCGGTTTGGCGAACTCGGACGGCTGGACCGAGCCGAGGCCTTTCACCTGAAACCAGCGATGCGCGCGCGGGTCGGCGAACCAGACGATGACCAGCAATCCCAGGACGATTCCCAATCCGGAAAACGCCCACGCGGGTGTGTTGAAAGTCCGGTAGTCGCGGCGCTTGAAATACATCAATACCAGGAATGATCCCACGGCCCACAGCAACTGGCGCACGACGAAGTGGTAGGGCGGCACGTGATAGCGCAGCTCGGCGACGGCGCTGGAGGCGCTGTACAGCATCACCATCCCGAAGCCGACCATGGCGAGAATCGTGAGAAACAGGATCCAGTCGGTCTTGATCGTCTTCATGCCAGTTCCCTGACGAGTTGTTTGAAAACGCGTCCGCGGTGCTCGTAATTTTCGAATTGATCGAAGCTGGCGCAGGCCGGCGCGAGCAGAACCGTATCGCCTGGCCGCGCCTGGGCGCGCGCGTACCCGATCGCGCCCGCGATGGTTTTGCTCTCGATCAGGGGGACCGCGCCGTGCAACTGCGCCTTGATTTTTTCCGCCGCCGCGCCGATCAACAGAGCCGCGCGCGCTTTCGATGCGAGGGCGGCGGCCAGCGGCGCGTAATCGCTGTTCTTGTCCTTGCCGCCGAGGATGATCCACAAGCCGCCTTCGAAAGCGGCGACGGCCTTGAGCGTCGCGTCGACGTTGGTCGCTTTCGAATCGTTGTACCAGTGGACGCCGTCCAGCTCGCGCACGAATTCAAGCCGGTGCTCGACGCCGGGAAAAGTCATCACCGCGGCGCGGATCTGATCGTGGGAGGCTCCGGCGAGCCGGGCCATCGCCGCCGCGGCCATCACGTTTTCGACGTTATGCATCCCGCGCAGAGGAATTTCACCGGTCTTCATTAACGGCGCGCCGTCCAGCAGGATCGAATCCCGGTCGAGAAACGCTCCCGGCGAAACGGTCCCGATCGCGCTGAACCAGACCGGCTTCCCCGCCCCGCGCCAGGCATAGGACCGGCAAACCGGATCATCGGCATTCAACACCGCGAAATCGCCTTCGCGCTGGTGAGTGAACAGCCGCGCCTTCATTTCGGCATAGTTTTCGAAGGTATAGTGGCGGTCGAGATGGTCCGGGGTCAAGTTGAGCGCCGAACCAATTTTAGCTCGAAATGTTTCGGTTGTCTCAAGCTGAAAGCTCGATAGCTCCAGCACGTTCCACTGCCCGGCGCGCGAGCTTTTCACCATCGAGCACGGCGGCGTTCCGATATTTCCACCCACCTGCGCCGCGATCCCGCTCGCTTTGAGGATGTGTCCGGTCAGCGCGGTTGTCGTGGTCTTTCCATTTGATCCGGTGATCCCGATAATCTCGCCCCGTAGGAACCAGCTCGCCAATTCCAGGTCGCCGATGACGCGCACGCCGCGATCCCGCGCCCGCGCGGCGACATCCACATCGGCGGGCACGCCCGGCGACAGCACAATGAGATCGGCGCCGCGAAAGGATTCGTCCACCTGCGGCAAAACGCCGTCGCCCGGCTTCTGGTCCACGCGCCGCACCTTCGCGCCTTGTTCCGATAAAAGTTCGGCTGCGGCGAGGCCGCTTCGCGCCATGCCGAGTACCACCACTGTCGCGCCGTCCAGCTTCATCGCAGTTTCAGCGTCGTCAGCGCGAACAGCGCCAGAATCAGGCCGGCGATCCAGAAGCGCGTGATGACTTTCGATTCCTGCCATCCGAGGGCCTCGAAATGGTGATGCACGGGGGCCATTTTGAAGATCCGCTTGCCGCGAAGTTTGTAGCTCGATACCTGCAAAATCACCGAGAGCGCCTCGATGACGAACACGCCGCCGATGAACAGCAGCAAAATCTCCTGCTTCAGCAGCACGGCGACCACGCCGAGGCTTCCGCCCAGCGCGAAGGATCCGACATCGCCCATGAAAATCTCCGCCGGATGCGCGTTATACCACAGAAAACCGAGAGAGGCTCCGGTGAGCGATCCGCAAAAGATCGTCAGCTCGGAGGCGCCGGGCGTGCTCGACAACTCCAGGTAGCGCGCGAACTCGGCGTGGCCGCTTAAATAGGAGAGCACGGTCATCGCTCCCGCCGCGATAATCATTAAGCCGATGGCCAGCCCGTCCAGGCCGTCGGTCAGGTTCACCGCGTTGGATGAGCCCATCAGCACCAGAATCACGAATGCGAAAAACGGCACGAAGGCCAGCGGATACGTCCAGAAATTCCTGAGCAGCGCGTGAATCAGCAAATCCGGACTGAAATACTTAAAAAACGGCACGTTCATATTGGTCGAGTAATGGCCGTGCGCAGCCATGGCGAGCAGCGATACTCCGACCAGCAGCGAGGCGATGAATTCGAGCGCGAGCTTCTGCCGCGCCGTCAATCCCAAGTTTCGCTTGTGCACGATTTTGAGGTAATCGTCCCAGAATCCGATCAGGCCGAAACTCACCATGCCAAGCATCGCCACCCACACCGCCGGAGTGGTCAGATGCGCGAGCAGCAGCGTGGGCGTGAGGGTCGAAACGCAGATCAAAAGGCCGCCCATGGTCGGCGTGCCGGCTTTCTTCTGATGCGATTTCGGCCCGTCCTCGCGGATGTACTGCCCGATTTGAAATTCACGCAAGCGGCGGATGAGCCAGGGGCCGAGCAGAATCGAAAGCAGCAGCGCCGCGATGCTGGCGACGCCGGTGCGAAACGTCGCGTATTGAAAAACGCGGAAAGGCGAGTAGAGATGGAAGAGCTTTTCATAAAACAGCCAGTACAGCATGGCTCAGAAGCCGCCTTCCGCCCCGGAGGCGAGAAATTCCTCAAGCGCCTTTTCGACGCGTACCCCGCGCGAGCCCTTAAACAGGATCGCGTCGCCGGGCCCGGCGATTTTTCTCACGAAGCGCCCGGCCTCCTCGGGATTCTCGAAAAAAGACGCGGCGTCGGCCCGAAGGCCTGCACGCGTGGCTGCGTCCAGCGTGCAACAGGCCGCGCCGCGTATTCCAACGAGCACATCAATCCCCCGCTCCGCGGCGAACTTCCCGACGTCGCGATGCAGAGGCTCGGCCCAGCGGCCAAGTTCGAGCATCTCTCCCAAAACAGCGATCCTGCGCCGCGCCGGCGTGTCGCAAAGAACATCCAGCATGGCGCGAACCGCGTCCGGATTAGAGTTGTAGCAATCGTTATACACCAAAACACCCCGATGATGGAAGCGTTCCCCCCGCATTTTTCCGGGAAGGAGTTTCCGAACCGCTCCGGCCAGCGACTCCGGCCGGATTCCGTAGACTCCCGCCACCGCGATCCCGGCCAGAATGTTTGAAAGGTTGTGCCGGCCGGTCAGAGTGCTTGAAAAATTCGCCGCGCCAACGCGGAAGGTCACGCCCTGCAACGAAAAATTCACATCTTCGGCGCGAACCTCCGCCGCGGGCGATTGTCCGTAAAAAATTGTCCTTCCGGGGTGCGTAAATTGCGCCACGCGGGGATCGTCGGCATTCAACACCGCCACGCCTTCGGCCGGAAGCGCTTCGATCAGCTCGCGCTTGGCGGCCGCGATTGCTTCGATAGAATCGAAAAACTCGATATGCGCGTAGCCGACGTTGGTCACCACCCCCACGTTCGGCCGGGCGATCGCCGCCAGATCGCGAATCTCGCCGGCGTGATTCATCCCGATCTCGACTACGCCCACGCGCGCGGTCTCCTCCATTCGCAGCAGCGATAGCGGAAGCCCGACGTGGTTGTTCAAATTGCCCTCGCTCCTGGCGGTGGGGACGCACTCCGCCAGCAGCGCCGCGATCACGTCCTTGGTTGTGGTTTTTCCGGCGCTTCCCGTCACCGCGACGATTTCGCCGCCCCACACCCGCCGCGCGCGCGCGGCGAGCGTTTGCAGCGCGCGCAACGAATCCGCCACGCGAAGAACTCCTTCGCCCGATTCGGCCACCACGGCGACGGCGCCTTTTTCGAACGCGGCGGAGATGAAATGATGGCCGTCGTGATTGGGCCCGCGCAGCGCGAAAAACAGATCCCCGCGCCCGATCGTTCGCGAATCGACGCTCCATCCCGTCACCATCGCGCCGGAATCGCTGCTCAACCCCAAAATTTCCGCCACCGTCCGCAGCGGCAACTTCATTCCGACTTCCCGCTCCCGTCTAACTCCCTTAAGACCGCGCGCGCGGTTTCCCGGTCATCAAAGTGAATGGTCCGATCCTTCAAGACCTGATAGGTCTCATGACCTTTGCCCGCCAGCAGCACGACGTCGCCCGGCTTGGCTTCGCCGATGGCAATGCGAATCGCCTTTTCGCGATCCGGCTCGGCCACATGGGGGGTATCGTAGCGGCGGATGCCGACCATGGCGTCGTTCATGATATCCAAGGGATCCTCCGATCGCGGATTGTCCGAAGTCAGCACCACAAAATCGCTCAGCTCCGCCGCCGCCATGCCCATCAACGGACGCTTCGACCGGTCGCGATCCCCGCCGCAGCCGAACAGCGTAATTACGCGGCCGCGCGCCAGCTCGCGCGCGACTTGAATCACATTGCGCAGCGCGTCATCGGTGTGCGCGTAATCGACCACCACCCCAAAGGGCTGGCCCTCGTCAATGGTTTCAAACCGGCCGGGCACGGCGCGGCACGCCGCCACGCCCTTGGCGATCGTTTCCAGATTCAGCCCGTAACTCAACGCCGCTCCGGCCGCCGCCAGAATGTTCATCACGTTGATGCGGCCGTTCAGCCGCGATTCGATCGACTGCCGCGCGCCTTCAAACACCAGCTCGAAGTGCAATCCGGAAAAATCGCCGCGAACGCCTTCGGCCCGGATCTGGGATTCGGCTCCATACCACAGCGTCTTGGCCGCTCCGGTCATGCCGCGGCTGGCGGCATCATCGGCGTTGAGCACGGCCCATTGGGGCGGCGGCGATCCAACGGGGGAAAACAACAAGCGCTTTGCCGCTGCATACTCTTCCATCGAGCGATGGAAATCCAGATGATCGCGAGTGAGATTGGTGAAAACCGCGGTGTGAAATTGAATGCCGAAAACCCTTCCCAGCGCCAGCGCGTGCGAGGAAACTTCCATTATAAATTGACGGCCGCCTCGCGTTTCGAGCTCTGAAGCCATCCGGATCACGTCCAGCGACTCCGGGGTCGTATTCGGCGCCGGCCGCGCTTCGCCCGCTATCCGGTACTCGATGGTGCCGATCAATCCCGTTACGAATCCCGCTTGGCGCAGAATCGCGTCTATCAGGTAAGATGTGGTGGTCTTGCCGTTCGTTCCAGTAACGCCGGTGAACGCGACGCGCCGGTCCGGGTGCTCGTAAAAATTGAGTGCGGCCCGCGCGAGCGCCTGGCGTCCGTGGTCCACCTGAATCCAGGCGCCCGCGAAATCGTCCGGCCGCGGAAGCTCGCTCACCACCGCGGCCGCGCCGCGCCGCAGCGCATCGGCGGCGAAGCGCGCCCCATCCACGCGTGATCCTGGAAACGCAAAGAACAAAAAATCCTTCCCCACGCGGCGCGAATCATATTCGAGCCCGCCAACGGTCTTCTGAGCCAGCCCCGGCGCGAGCTCGGCCGCCAGCTTCACGCCGTTCAGCACCTGGCCAATGGTCATGGGTATTGGGAACTGGATCCGGCGATTGGCCCGGCGCCCAGTTCCCACTACCCACCTACTTTGCGAATTCTAATCGAATCCTTTCACCGGCTGGCAAAATCGTTCCCGCCGGCGGGTCCTGATTCCGGACCAGGCCGGCATCTGGCGTCCCGACCGTTTCCACCGGCATCCCCCTGGCGGAAGACTCCTCCAGCACTGCGCGCAGCGTCATTCCGTGAAAATCCGGTACTTTCGGGCCCACTACCGCCGCCGAAAAAAATTGCCGCCGGCTCTCATCCGGCGCTTTGGATAAAGCGCCCTCCGAGGCCGGCGGCGATTGAGTGACGGAGGATACAACTTCGCTCGATCGCGCGTCGGGAGCATCTCCCAGACCGGCAATCGCAAGATCGTTATAGTCAGAAGGTTTTGCGCTGGCCGGTTTCAAATTGTCCGGCAAATCCTTCGGCACATCCAGAATCCGCAGACCGGTCATCGCCACCTCGCGGAACACGGGCGCGGCCGCCGGTCCGCCGAAACCCGCCGAGCCGATGGCGGTGTCGTTCAGCGTCACGGCGATCACGATTTGCGGATTCACCACCGGCGCGAACCCGATAAAGCTCGCGTTGTATTTGTGCGTGTAAGCGTGCGCCTTCAGGTCATAGACCTGCGCTGATCCGGTTTTTCCGCCCGACGTATAGCCCTTCAGCGTCGCAAACACCCGTCCTGTTCCCCGAAGCACCACGCCTTCCATCAATTGCCGCATGGTGATGGCTGTCTCCGGCTGCAAAATCCGCTTCGGTTTTTCCGGCGCGAATTTTTCCTCCGATTCCCCCGGCTGATGCCGCGCCATCACAATCTGCGGCTTCACTTTCAATCCGCCATTGGCGATTGCCGCAGCCATCACCGCAAGCTGCACCGAGGTCGTGCTCACTTCATGACCCATCGCCACCGAGCCAATCGAGCTCGGGGTCCAGTTCTCGACGCGCCGCACCTCGCCCGCCGATTCGCCCGGCAGCTCGATGCCCGTCCTGGCGCCGAATCCGAATTTCTTGATGTATTGATACATCGTGCGGTTGCCGACGCGCAGGCCGATATGGATTGCGCCGATGTTGCTCGACTTTTCGTAGACCTGCTCCATCGTCAATGCGCCATAGCGATGGGTATCGTGAATCACGCGGCCGAACAGCGTGATCACCCCGTTGCCGCAATCGATGATGGTATCCGGACGCAGGTTCGTCGTCTCCAGCGCCGCCGCAAGCGTCACCGTCTTGAAGACGCTTCCCGGCTCGAACGGTGTCGTCACGGCGAGGTCGCTGCGCGCGTTCTCCGGCTCGCCCGGAGCCGGCGGCAGATTGGGATCGTAGGCCGGATAGTTCGCCAGCGCGAGTATCTCGCCCGTGTACGGATTCATCGCGACAACCGAGCCTGTCTTGGCTCCGGTTCTCGCCACCGCCGCTTGGAGCGCTTTTTCCGCGTCGTATTGCAGATTCGAATCGATGGTCAGCGTCAGATCGGCGCCCGGCTCCGGCTGCCGCGCCACCACCGAGTCATACGGATTCTGCTTCACGTCGGTGTAGACGCGGGCCAACCCCGGCCGCCCGGCGAGGTCTTCATCGAAGCTCTCCTCGATGCCCGCCGTACCATGCTCTTCGGTATCGCCCGAGTCGGTCATGCCCATCGACCCGAGCACATGCGCCGCCAGCATGTGATGCGGGTAAAAACGGCGAATCTCCGGCCGGAACTCGACCCACGGAAGATTCAAGCTGCGCAGCGCGCCGGCCTCGTCCTCCATGATCTTTCGCTTCACCCACAAAAACCCGCTGCCGCGCAGCTTGGCATCCTCGATTTTTTCCTGAAGCTTGGCGCGGTCGAGATTCAGGGCCTGCGACAACAGATCTGCCGCCATCGCCGGATCGGAAATTTTCTGCGGATTCACGCACACCGATTCCGCCGGTAAACTTTTGGCCAGCGCCTGGCCGTTGCGATCGAAAATCGTGCCGCGCAGCGCCGGGATCCATTGCATCTTTTGCTGCTGCTGCTGCGCCAGCCGCAACAGATCGTCGTGATGAATAACTTGCAGCCAGACGAGCCGGACGAAAATCAATCCGGCCCACCCGAGCAGCAGCCACAGCAGCCTGTGCAACCGGAATGTCGCCTGATCCTCCGCCATAGCTGGCGCTCCTATTTATTCATCGCCAGCGATCCGTTGCGCGTGTTGTCCAGATAGACCACGTTCTGCGCCGGCGGATCGATAAACTGCTGTTCCTTGGCCAACTGCTCCATCCGCGCCGGCGAGATCAACTGCGCCTCTTCGACCTCCAGCGACGCGCGCTCATTCTGAAGCCGCTGGGCCTCCTGCTTGAGCTCCTGGATCTGGTATCCGGCAAGCAAACTGTATGCCCCCGGCAGCAGCACGCCCACCAGCAGAACCGCCGCCGTTACCACCGATCCGATCATCTTCCAGCACACCCCGCCGGACTGCGGATCGGCCGCGCGAACCACGCCGGCATTGTTGATTTCCTTCACGAAAAAATAGATATCTTCGTTGGCGAACGCCCGCACGCGCGCCGCGTTCTGCTTCCCCCGCGGAGCCTCCGAGACGGCTTCCATGCCGCGCTCGAAGAACCGGTTCATCATGCCTGCTAATGTTGCCATCGTTTTCCCTTACTCGTTAACCGCTCATTTCCACTGCGCGAGCCGCCGCTTTCGGTGACCCGCGATTTCGCTAAAGCATTTCCACCGCCCGAAGCTTCGCGCTTCTCGACGGCGGATTCCCCTCGATCTCTTCCTCTGACGGCCGCACCACGTGACGCGTCAGAATGCGCGCCCGCCCGGCGCGCGCCATGGCCTGAAACGACTGCTTCACCCGCCGGTCTTCGAGCGAGTGAAAACTCAGGATCACCACTCGCCCGCCCGCCTTCATCCATCGCGGCAGCGAAGCCAGCAGCGCATCCAATTCTTCTAATTCCCGATTCACCGCCAGACGCAACGCCATGAACGTTCGCGTCGCCGGATGAATTTTTTCCGTGCGCGGCGCGGCGGACTCGATCAGCCTGGCTAACTGACCCGTCGTGCGTATCGGCCGCGCCCGCACGATTGCTCTGGAAATCTTCCGGCTCCTCCTTTCCTCGCCTAACTGATAAATCAAGCCGGCGAGTTCCTTCTCCGAAGTGAAATTGACGATATCCGCCGCCGTTTCCTTCTGCGCCCGATCGAGCCGCATGTCCAAAGGTCCGTCGGCCATCAGCGAGAATCCCCGCTCGCTTTCGGTTAACTGGTATTTCGAGACGCCCAGATCCGCAAGCAATCCGTCCAGTCGTGGAAGCCCTTCGGCCCCGATCATCTCTTCCAATCGCGCAAACGAAACGTGATAAAAACGAATCCTGGCGGCCAAATCGGCCGTGTTCTTTCGCGCGATCTCGAGCGACTCCGCATCGCGATCGCAGGCGATTACGTAACCCGACGTCAGCCGCTCGGCGATGGCTCGCGTATGCCCTCCCAAACCCGCGGTGGCGTCCAGATAAACGCCATCCGGCTTCACGCCCAGATATTCCAGGCACTCCGCGAGCATCACGGGTACGTGCATACATCATCTGAAACCGTTCGCCTCGAGCCTGTTCACTTTTTCCTCCAACCCGTCCAGGGCGCGATGCATCCGCTCGTCGTAAACCTTCTTGCCGAAAACGTTAATGCGGCCGTTGTACACGTCGAGCCAGACCGGCTGGCCCTCCACTTCAAGTTTCCGCCGCAGCTCGGCCGGAATCAGCACGCGGCCGTTGTCGTCAATCTCGGAAAGCCCTCCGTATAGGTTCGCGATAAACGCGACGTCCTGCGCGATTTTCGCGGTGTCGCCCCCTTGGGCGAAAATATTTTGGTTGCTCTCCCACAAGGTTTCGCTGTAAATTCGAATCAGCTTCAAATCGACGGTGGTGATGAAAACTCTCTCAACCCCCTGCGCCTTGAAATACCCCACAATCTCGGACGGGAGCTTTAAGCGGCCCTTTTCGTCACACTTGGCCTGGAATATGCCAAGCGGCGGTTTTACGGCGACATTTGAACTTTGCTCCACTGTCGTTTGGACCACAACAAACCAATTTGGCCCACATCAGACCACTTCTGAAGTTTAAACCGCCTTCTTTTGCGAATGCAAGAGATTTATTTGCGCCCAACAACTTACTCTATATCTTCGCCTATGGAAACCAAACTCGCTTACCAATCTCTGGAAAAAATCGAGGCCGACGCCGTCGCTGTCGTCCTTTTTGAAAACGAACCCGCTCCCACGGAGCTGAAATTCGCCTCGTCGTGGCTCGAGGAGCTGCGCGCGTCCGGGGAATTTTCCGGAAAATCCGATGAGCTCGCTGTTCTGCATCAGCCGCAGGGAATCAAGGCGAAGCGGTTTGTGGCCGTCGGCGGCGGCACGAAAGAAAATTTCGACCTGCGCCGCGCCACCGCGACCGCTGTCCGCGCGCTGAAGCAGAAAGGCGTCAAAAAACTCGCCTGGTGGCTCAACGGCGGCGATCCGGAAGCCGTCGCCGAAGGCGCGATTATCGGCAATTTCGAGCCGGATCAATACAAGACTGCGAATCAGGGAAAGTCGCTTGAGGAGTTTTGCGCGATCGCGGCGACCAACGGCCGGGAATTCGATCGCGCCTTCGAGCGCGGCTGCATCCTCGCCGAAGCGCAGAATTTCACGCGATCGCTGGTCAATGAGCCGGCCAATCGCCTGACGCCGTTAATTTTGGCCGACCGGGCAAAGGCGATGGCGCGCGAAGCCGGCCTCGAATTCGAGATGCTCGATCAGGATCGCATGCGGCAGCTCGGCATGGGATCGCTGCTCGGCGTCGCGCAAGGCAGCGCCGAGCCGCCGGCGCTGATCATCGTCCGCTACAAGCCGGAGACGGCCCCCAAGACCAGCGATCATCTCGGCCTGGTCGGCAAGGGCGTGACGTTTGACACCGGTGGCGTTTCGATTAAGCCCGCCGACGGCATGGAAAAGATGAAATACGATATGGCGGGCGGAGCGGCCGTGCTCGGCGCGATGAAGGCGATCGCGAAGTTGAAGCCGGACATTGCGGTGACGGCCTTCGTGCCGGCGGTGGAAAACATGGTCGGCGGAAAAGCCCAGCGGCCAGGCGATATCGTGAAATCGTTGAACGGCAAAACGGTGGAAGTGCTCAATACCGACGCCGAAGGGCGTTTGATTCTGATTGACGCGATCACTTACGCGCAGCGCCAGGGATGCACGCACCTGGTCGATGCGGCGACGCTGACCGGCGCGATCGTGGTCGCGCTGGGTCATGTCAACGCCGGCGCCTTCACCAACAATGAAGCGCTGCTCGGAAAGGTGATGGCCGCCGCGCGGTCGGAAGGCGAAAAGATCTGGCACATGCCGCTCGATGACGAATACAAAGATCTGCTGAAGAGCGCATTCGCCGATCTGTCCAATATCGGCGGCCGCTGGGGCGGAGCGGTCAGCGCCGCCTGGTTCCTACGCGAGTTCGTGGGCGACACGCCATGGGTGCACCTGGATATCGCCGGCACCGCATGGCTCGACGACGCCAAGCCGTATATGGCGAAAGGTCCGACCGGTATCTGCGTCAGGACGTTTACCAAGCTGGCCCTGAATTGGTAAAGCGACGGACCGCAACCGGCTTCCGCTCTGCTGTTCGAGCGCGAACGCGCAGGCCTCTCCAATTCGAAAATCTAATGCGCGGGCGCCATTGCCTTCAGGCTGGTGCGCGAATAGTATTTTCCGCGCGAGAATACGCCGGCAATTTCCCTTACATTTCCGATCTCCACCAGCGGATTCGCGTTCAGCAGCACCAGATCGGCGAGCTTCCCCGCTTCCACGGTCCCCATATCTTCGGATTCGAAGAACCGCGCCGGCGCGATGGTCGCGGCGCGCAGCGCCTGTTGCGGCGTCAATCCCGCGGCAACCATCTGCTCCAACTCATCCTGCACCGTCGCGTTTGATCCGGCTCCGGCGAGCAGTTCCACTTCGGTTCGCGTCGATAACGCGACCAGACGGTACACATCCTTGATCCGCTCCGACCCCGAGCGCTGCAATTCGGCGAGCATCGGCTCGATGCGGATTCCGTGCATGGCGCAGCGCTCAAAAAAATCGATCGCTTCGGCGTCGGTCGAAACCGCTTTGAGCACGCTCGAAAGGTCGATCGTGTTCTGGTGCGCCTCCAGCGCGTCCCAGGCCGAAACTGCCAGCGGCACGGCGCCCTCCACGCGCAGATGCCAATGCCGGGCCTGTTCCGCCAGGGCGATATAAGCATCGGCGGTCAGGTCCGGCTGCACCTTGATGAAATCGACGTCCATGTCCCACAGCCGGTCGAAGGCTTTGCGCGCCTCGCGCGGATTGGGCGCGGCCAACTCCGGAAACCGGACCCGCCGCGAAACGCGATCCGCCACCGGAGGCCCCGAGGAAACGATGTGCGGCCCGGCCGCCTTGCCGGATTCGATTGCCTCGCGCCATTCGGTTACGCGCGCGAAATCGCTGCCCATATCCTCCACGCCGGTGACGCCCTGGGCGAGGAATCCGGCGAGCTGGTCTCCTCCTTCGAGATGCACATGCATGTTCCACATTCCGGGGATCAGGAATTTTCCGCGCCCGCTGACGACGGCCGCCCCGGCCGGAACCAACCCGCCAATCGAAACGATCCGGTTGCCCTGGATCACCACATTGCGATGCGGCCGCGCGGCGCCGTTCCGTACATCGATGATCGTGACGTCCTCGATGACAACGGCCGCCGGCAGGGACAGGGAAAGCAGCAGGCCGGCCGCAAGAAGCTTCATAAGCCTCATGTAAGCATAGCGTAAGCCGTTTACTTTTTGATGAGCACGGCGTTTGCCTGATGGATTCTTCCCGGCTTTGGTTCGATCTGGACGTTGATTTCGAGCAGATTGAACGCCGGACCGGGAATCAGCTCGATGGTCCCCTTGGCACCGTCGCTGGTTTCTAGATTGAAAACCTGATTCCGCGTCTTCTGAAAATCGCCCGCGAAATCGAACCGGATCAGCGGATCGCCGCCCGATACCTTGAACCGCGCAAACAGCGATCCATCGGCATGGCCGTTTTGTTCATGCACCACCAGATCCACAAACTCCGGCTCCGGACCATGGTAGAGTCCATTCACGGCGGGAAAAACCCACGCCCCCACGTAGCGCGACAGCGGCAAGGCCGGCAGCGCGGATGAGGGCGCGCGCGGATCGGGAGCGGGCGCGGCGGCCGGAGTCACGGACGCGGGCGTGGCGCCTCGCACGGCATCGGCAAGCAGGCGGTAGTAATCGGCCCACGCCGCGCCCTCCTGCGACGCTTTGGCGATCTGCTGATTGGTCATCGCGCTCGCTTCGCGCAACAGACCGAGCGCCTTCTTCCGCGCCTGCTGTTCCGATTCAGTAGCCGCACGCGCCTGATCCGCCGTCTTCCGCGCTTCGGCGAGGAGCGGAGCCAGCGCGCCCAGCGCGATATTTTCGCGATTCAGCAAGGCACGCGCCATCTGAATCCCGCGATCCGGATCTTTGCCGTAAACATCGAGGCTGTGGCGCACCGCGTCCGCCTCCGCGCTGACGATCCGCGAAGCGTCCGAACCGGCGGGCGGAGCGGCGAGGAGGTCCTGATTGAGAAATGCCAGGCGGCGTTCCTGTTCGGCCGCGGATTGCGATAGAAACACGGAGCGCGCGGCCGCGTACTTTATCGCCTGATTGGCGACGCGATCGATCTCGGCCGCCAGCGCCGGGCCCGCCGCCGCCACGTCGCGTTCCAGCGTCGGATCGGCCTGCCGCCAGGCTTTATAGGCGTCGCGATAAGCCTCGCGGGAAACGGCCGCGAAGGCGCAGAGACTCGCGGCGAGAATAACGGTGTTCCGCGCGCGCCTCATCGCTTTCTCCGGCTCGTCCCCACCGGATTGGTGATCTCGCACTCGGTTCGCGCCCGCGCCAGCCGGGCCGCGTAATAATCGCCCCACCGCAAGGTTTCAAGCGCCAGCGCGTCGAGCTGCGCTTCCAGCGCGCGCTGCCGCGCCTGCCGCGCTTGCACCAGATCGCTCAGTGCCGCCGCCAGCGGGGTACGCTTTGTTGCCAGCGATTGCAGATCACGGGCGCGGGCCGCCACGCTTTCCTCGATCGATTGAAGCTTCGCGCGAGCCTCTTCAAGCGACGGCCGCCGCTTCACGCTATCGGTCAGATCGCTTAACTGCCCCTCGATCGCGATCCGCTCCTGTTCCGCCTCGGCACGGTCGGTTTCAAGATCGCGCGCGGAAGCCTGCTCGGCGACGAGAGCGAGACGCGCCGTTTCCGTGTCCTGCCGGGCGCGCGCGACCGCGGCTTGCAAGTATTGATTCATGGCCGCCAGCCGCGCCTGCGAGGCCTGGCTGACTTCCTCGATCGCCGCGGTCAGCCGCGGATCGCAGGGCAGCATCCGCTGGATCTTTGCGTCCAGACCCTTGGCCAGAGCCTCCCAATTGGCGTCCGCCTTCGCGGCCCGTTCGGCGAGCCCGGGCGCGGGATTTGCCTCCTGCGCCGGAGCATTCAGGTTCCACGCGAACCCGGCCAGCAATATGACAACCAGTTTGCGCAATCTCACTCCGCGCGTGAAGTCTGCGGCCCCGCGTTCTTCACGTATTTATCGAACCACTGAAATTTCTCCCATAGCACATGCTCGATCGTCTCCTTGCCGCGATATCCGTGGGCTTCATTCGGAAGAAATACCAGCCGGACCGTTCCTCCATTGCCGCGAATGGCCTGATACATGCGATCGCTTTGGATCGGGAAAGTGCCGGAATTGTCGTCGGCGGCGCCGTGAATCAGCAGGATGGGGTCCTTGATCTTATCGGCGAAGAAAAACGGCGACATGTTTTCATAGGTCTGCTTCGCTTCCCAGAAGCTGCGCCGCTCGCTTTGAAATCCGAAGGGCGTCAAAGTTCGATTATACGCGCCCGATTCGGCGATGCCGGCGCGGAAGAGATTGCAATGCGCCAGAAGGTTCGCGGTCATGAACGCGCCATAGCTGTGGCCGCCGACGCCGATCCGGTTCCGGTCCACCACGCCCATGTCGACCACCTTATCGATGGCCGCCTTGGCATCGGCGACGATCTGATCGACGTAGGTATTGTTCACCACGTCGATGGTGCCGACCACGGGCATCGCCGCGTTTTCCAACACCGCGTAGCCGTCGAGCAGGAAGAACAACTCGGAATATCCGGTGATGGTTGTAAACCGATTCGGCGAGCCTTGAATCTCACCCGCCGTTGCCGCATCGTTATATTCGCGGGGATAGGCCCACATCACCGCGGGCAGCCGCGTGCCGGGCTTGTAGTCCGGCGGCAGATAAAGCTCCATCGATAGCGGAACGCCGTCGGCGCGCTTATAGGTCACCAGTTGTTTGGTGATGCGGCGGATGCGCGGAGCCGGATCGGTGAAATTGGTCAGCGCTTTTTCGCTTCCGCCGGAATGAAGGAAATAATTGGGCGGCTCCGTGGTGCTTTCGCGCCGGGTGATGAACGTTTTGCCCTGATCGTCAAGCACCGCTTCGACAACTTCATATTTATCCGGCGCGCTCTGGAAGATGCGCTCGCTTTGCAGCGTATTTAAATCGAAACGATCGAGAAACGGATGGTCGCCCTGCGGGGATGCGCCGTCTCCTTGCAATAGAATGGTCTCGCCGTTTTGCAGCAGCGTCGAATCGCTGCCGGAGGGGCCGAAAAATCCGCCGCCTCCGCGTCCGGCGCGCTGGACTTTTTCCACCGGCCGGCCGGGATCCTTATAGCGATCCTGCGCGTTGCGGCTCCAGATCAGCTTCGGCTGCGAGCCGGGCTTGGACGGGTCGATCTCAAAAGTGCGCAGTAGCCGGGAGATGCGCGCCTGATCCTCCACCAGCGCGAAATCCTTGCCGAATTGAATTCCCGCAAAGCGCTCTTCCGTTTTGAAAACTTCAACGGGCTGGCCTTTGAACGGCGCCTGGATGGCCACGATCCGGTCGCGGTGCGGGACCTTTTCTTTCGGATTGCCGCCATCGAGCGCCTCCACCCAGAAAATCGTCGCCGGCTGATTCGCCACCCATCGAATCTGCCGCGGTCCGGTCTGCACGCCGCCCAGCGGAATGCGCGCCGGCAACGGAAGGCTTGCGACTTTGTACTCCACCGCGCCGCCGGGCGACCACACCTCCACCTCTTTCGGAAATTCGCGATACGGATGCAGATACGAGAACGGCCGATGCTCGCGCGTAATCAGCAGGTGGGAGCCGTCGGGCGACGGGCTGACTTCATCCAGCAAGCCCGGCTTGCCGATCGGCGTCGCCGCGCCGGTTCTCGCATCGACCTTCACCAGTTGCGAGGTCGCGTAATACTCGAACAGATCTTCATCGTGCGGGTTTTCAAGCAGATCCTCATAGGTCGCGACGCCGATGGCGTGCCCGTCCGATTCCTGAACGGTCGGCCCGGGCGGAACCAGCGGCTCGCGCGGCGCCGGGCCGCGATTTACCGGAACCGTCTTGACGATCAGCGTTTTATTATCTTGCAGCCACTCGATCGGCTCGCCGAGGACGGCGTTGATGCGAACATTTTCGATCTTGTGTGTTTTGCCGGTGGCCGGATCGCCGAGCCAAAGCTCGATCGGTCCGACGGCGGTGATGTTGGTGAACGCGAACTGCTTGCCGTCGGGCGACCAGCGCAGCGCGCTCGCCCGCGCCCCCGGCGGCAGCGCGACTTTCATTTTCGTCGCTTCGGGCAGCTTGATCAGCGTAATCGACGTGTTGTAGGGCGCAAGATGCAAGCCGTTCGTGCGCGGATCGATGCGGATGCCCGCCAGGCGCAGCATCGGCGCGGAGACCTCGGCGATGGAGGGGTAGCGCACGGTTTCCGACAAAGTCGCGTAGGTGCGGGTCGGATTCACCGCAAGCGCCGGCAAGGCGGGCGCATTCAGAATGTCCAGGATTTCCTTGGGCGGCTTCTGATAGGTGAGCTGGTCGGCCGGAAGCGGGAGGGCGAGAAGAAGTAGAACGAAAAAACGTCGCATAAGTTCCTCTTTTCGACGAAAAACTGCGTATTCGCAGCTTATGTAACCATCAGGGTCGTTGTCAATCGAGCGGGCGCAACCCCTCTACACTGTAAGAATCGCATGTCCAAGCCCTTGCTGACGGTCCTGCTGGTTTGCGCCGCGATCGCGCGGGGCGATGATGGCGAGGCCGCTGCCATCCTCGAGCTCGGCGCGGCGCCGAGCTGGGGGCTGGCGGGCGAGTCAAGCCTCGGCCCGGCCACCGCCATCGAGTTCACGCCCATCGAAAATTGCCTCGAACTGGAGGCCGGCGTCACGCCCGGCTTTCATCGCGGCGCCGTCGAATGGAGCGCGGATGTTCTGTTCAAAAAACCGTGGGCGCTTTCAAAGAAGCTCGAATTTATGGCCGGGGCCGGGCCGGAGTGGATTCGCGCCGGGGGATCTAACTCGGCCGCAATCGAGTTCGCCGTCGATTTTATGTACTGGCCTTCCCGCAAGCGCCGCCTCGGCTGGTATATCGAGCCGGCTTACGATTACAGCTTTGCGCCGGGGCACGAAAAATCGATCGCCGTCAGCTTCGGCCTGCTGATCGCGATCGGCCGCGGCCGGTGAACGCGCCTACTTTTTTCTGGCGGCGGTGGACGGCGGAACGATTCCGCTGGCGCGCATGTAGCCGACGATATTTCCGTAAATCTCGTTGTTGTGCACGAGCACGTGCAGAAACGCGATCGACATCGCCTGCGACGACGTAGCCTTCTGATCCGTCATGGCTTCCATGGCGGCGGCGCAGTAAGCGAAGGAGTCCTTCAGGGCCTTGCTCACCTCGTCTTTATTTTTGAGCGGTTCCAGATCCTTCGCGCTCACCGGCGCTTTTTCGCCCTTGAGCGTCGCGCAATCGGCGTAGTTGCGCTGAGCGCTGTGCAGCAGCCATTCGGCGAAAGTCATCTGACCATCGGTTAATTTGAAGCTGTATTTATCGGCGGGCATCACCTCCGCGCTGGCTTCCAGATTGCGGCGGATGGGATTGAAGTAGCGCTGCATCGCCGCGGTGGTGAGCGTCTGCGCCTGAGCGGCGGCCAGAAGGAAAAAGGGCAGAACGGATTTAAGCATCATGCTTCAAATCATTAGATCACAGCCTGCGCTAAACGCCGGATGCCAGGGCCCGATCCGCGGCCTTGATGCCGTGCTCCTGCGCTTCTTCAAAAATCGAAAATCCGCTCAAATCGGAGTTGGCGAAAAAGATCGGCCCGCGATTTTTGAAATCGAGCCGCGACTTCAGAAATCCCGGAACCGGCCGCGACATCGCGTGGCCAATGCGCATGATATCGATTCGCGAGACGCGGCGGCGAATATCGGGATGAGCGCGGGAAAGATCGTTGAGAATCGCCTCGCGCCAGTACGTCCAGTCCTTTTCGAGCAGCAGCGCGCGAGCGTCCGCCGGCGGCCGGTCGCACAGGGACCAATAAAAAGTCCAAACGCTGCGATCGATAAATGTTTTAAGGCTCATATGCATCGCGTCCACGTAGCCGAGCGCCGGGGAATCGTAAATTACGTTGTCCCAGGCCACGTCCTCGGGCGAATGCTCGATGGTCAGGTTCGCGGTGAGCCACGGCGAGTACACGAAATCGACGCGCGGCGCGCCTTCGATCAGATACGGCGCAAGGAAGGTTGGCGCGGCGAAAATCACCTTTTCGGCGATGAAATCGGCCTGCTCGGAACGTATGCGGAGCCGCGTGCCTTCGCGAACGATTGAATAGACCGGAGTATTCACGCGAATGTAACGCTGAAGCCGTTCCATGAGCCGCCGGACGATCCAGCCGTTGCCTTCCGGCCAGGTGAGTGGACCTTTTTCCTCCGGCTCGCGCGAGGCGAAATAATGAATTCCCGCCCACGCCGAGGTATCGCGCGCGAGCGCGCCGTAATCATCGCGGCAGGCGTAATTCACGTACCAGCTCAGATACGGCGAGGTGAACCGGTTCCGCGCCAGCCACTCCTGCATGGAAAGGCGATCCAGCTCCGATTCGCGCGCGCCGAGCCGCATCGGAATCGTAAACTGGCCGGTGGCGCGAAATTCGTTGACCATATCCTGAAAGCGGCGGTAATCTTCGCGATCGCGCGAGGTGGAATCGGCCTCGGGCTCGATTCCTTCCTGCCAGCGGCCGTGGATGAACAGCCGCTCCTGCGGGGCGAAGCAGAGCCGCCGCTCATCCCAGACTCCGTCGCGCAAAACGCCCAGATCCTCGAACAGTTCGCGAACCAGCGCCGCGCGCGGGCCGGGCACCGGCACGTAATGCGCCGCCCAGGGATACGCGGTGATCTCGTTTTCGCCCCAGCGCGAGTTGCCGCCGGGCTGCGGCTCCATCTCGAGCAGAACGAAATCGTGAAAATTGCGCTTGAGAAGACGCCAGGCGGCGGAAAGGCCAGCCATGCCGCCACCGATGATCACGACCGGATATTTTTCCTGACGCGCCGCCGTTTGAAATTTCGCATGGTCGCGCAGGCGATGCCCGAGCGGGAAAGAATCGTTCACAAATCCGCCTGGGATGCGCCGTTCGGCTTTGACGGTGAGGCCGATGAGAGCGGCGGAAAGGAATCGGCGGCGAGCAATCATCCGGAAATTTTCACGGCGGAAAGACTATCGTACTGATTTTGGCGGCTCGCAGTGAAAACTACGAGAAAGCTTCGCGCGCGGCGGGATCCGGTTCACGGAAGGGGAATTGCGGATTGCGGGTGTGGCGGTTCGCGGCGGTCGTCACTCTATTTTGGCGCTCTATTTCGGCGTGAACGAAAAATCCGACACGCCGATTTCATCGTTACCCTGGATCAGGAAGCCGAATTTTCCTTTTGTAAAATCGCGGCCGGGCTCGGAGAACGAATCGAGCACCATCCACTGGCCACTGGCGTTGCGAATCCGATGCACGCAATGCTCCGGGGTGATCTCGATCTGAATCGTGAAGGCCTTCTGCTTCTCCAGATCGTGCTGCGTTTTTTCGCGTTCAAATTTCTTGCCGTTCTGCACCACCTCGGCCCAGAAATTCTTGTGATCGAGCTCATACAGCAGGTAATTCCGGCTGTCAACATACTGGACGGCCCAGCGAATCCGCCCGCCTTTGAACAGATTGCCGCCGTGGACCAGCTCCACCGTGAATGTGTACACGCCCTTCGGGCCGAGCTTGTACGGAATAAATCCGCCGCCGCGATGCGTCCACAGCTCGCCTTCGCGCCGCCACGCCGAGGGATCCTCGAAATCCGCCATGGTGCCAGGCTTAACCACCGGCGTTGCGATTCGCGCCAGCGCCAGTTCCACCGTCTTGGTTTCGCCGGCGGCGAGCTGCACGCGCTCGGATTTATCGGAATAGCCTTGCGCGTGCGCGGCAAAGACGTAAGTTCCCGCGGGCAGCTCGATCTGCGGCGACCGCAACTCATGCGGCTGCGACTCATCCACCCGGCGATAAGTCACGGAGGCATCCGGCGGCGTGCGCGCGAGGCGAATCGTCCCGTTGGCGGCCGCGGCGGCCAACACGGCGTCGGGTCCGGAAATCACCACCGGCTGGCCCGCGCTGAAGCTGCGCAGCAGACGCTTCGGCGTGAACTGATCCCGCCGCAGATCGATCGTGTGGTCGCCCGGAGGAATCGTAGTCGAGGTGAAATTTCCATCCGCGCCCACGGCGCCGATGCTGTTCTGATCGAGCAGCACTTCTGCGCCGGGCGTCGCCCCGCGAATTTGCAGCGTGGACATGCGCGGCAGCGGCTTCATCTTGAACTCCAGCCGCACCTCCGAGCCCTTCTTCACGTCCGCCGTCTGCGCCGGAGCGAACTCAAATCCATCCTTGGCGACGCGCACCGCGACCGAGCCGAGGGCCGGAATTCGGACCTGCCCCCTTTGCGTTCGCCGCCGGTATTCGTTGCCGTTGACAAAAACTTTCACGTCGTCCTCGTCGGTGACCACCACCAGCGTTCCCAGATTCACGTCGGACTTGAAGAACGCGGTCAGCATCGGCGCGGGCGAAAAGGTTTCGTTTAGCGTGTGCTGATCTTTTCCGTCGCCGACCACGATTTCATCCGGTCCGGGATGAAAATTCTTGAGATCGACTCCGGCTGGACCGGCATCGCCTTCCGGCTGCCCATTGACGGCGAGCTTCAATGGTCCCGAATTGGTAAACACGCGAGCCTGACTGCCCACGCTCGACACCAGCACCGCGATCAGATTGCGCGCGGCTACCGTACCAGTGATCTCCGGCGGCTTGGCTTCGGCGGCGGAGAAGGAAAATGACGCATCCCCCGTCTTTGACGTCAGCTTGATTGTGTGCGGACCCGGCGCGATCTTTTCGAACGTGTATTGCCCCTCCTGAAGATCCACCGCAGGAGCGTTGTCCATCGCGATTTTTCCCTGATCCAGGTCGGTGATAATTCGCACCGATTCCGGCAGCGCGTTCAAGGCAAGCTGCACGTTCGCCGGCTGGCCCGCAGCGACGTTGAGTGAGCTCGCCGCCGGATCATAGCCATCGAGAAAAGCCGTCACCTGGTAGGTTCCCGGCGCAAGCTGCACCGAGCACGGCGAAGTGCATTTGGCGTCTCCATTGATGCGGATCGAGGCCTGGGCGGGGATGGTCATAAAATTCACTTCCACCGTGGAGGATGCGGTTTCCTTCTGCCGGAATCGCTTGCGCGCCTGATTGACCAGCAGCGCGATAATCGCGATCGTCGCCACGGCTCCGATCAGCGCGCCCACCAGCAGCGATCGCTTCCAGTTCACCGGCTGGCCCTGCGGAGCCTTGGGCTGCGGAGCTTTCGCCTGCGGCGGCCGCGGAGGAGGCACGCGCGCCGGAGCGCCGGCTCCGATCAGATCGGTTCGCGCCATCACCGGCGATTGCTGGCCCGTATTTAAAGGTTCGGCCGATGCGGACCCGCCCGGCGGCCGCGGGACGTAGGCTTGCGTCGTGGTGATCGGAAGAGGCCCGGTTTCCTTCGGAATCGCGGGGGGACGCGGCGGAGCGGGCGCGCCGGGATTGGCGAACTGGCCCGAGGACATCAGGCGCATCGGAGGAACCGGCGGCGAAGAAGGCGGCGCCGCGGCCGGACCCATCAGCTCCGTTGCGGAAATCGACGGGCCATCCGGCGGTCTTGCTTCCGGCGCCGGGAGCTTTGCTTCCGCGGCAGGACTCCTTGGTTCTGCGGCAGGGCCGGGTATCGGCGGCGGCGTGCGCGGGACTTTCACCGTCGGCGCCAGCGGACGCGTATCGGCGAGCGGCGCGGGGCCCGGAACCGGCGGCGGAGCAGCGGGACCTCTCATTTTCGCCATCGGGTTCGGAATCGGCGGGGGCGCCGCTGGACGCTGCTCTCTGGCCGCTTCCTTGATCTTGGTTCCGCGATTCACCAGGTGCTGCTTCACATCCCCGACCACGAGCTGCACTTCGAAGTCATCCGGATTCTGCCTGGCGATCTCGTCCAGCCGGACAAAAATCGGCTTCAGGTCGGCCAGCTCGGTGACAAGCTCGACCTGCTGATCGAGATATTTCAGCTCGTCGAGCGGGTTCATCGGCGGATTCTGGTTCTGGGCGCCCACGATGTTATCCTACACTTCAAAGAATAGGTGATCATCGCCCTCGATGCCACTCCGTTGACCGTATCGACTGGCGGGGTCGCGCGCTACACGGCGGAACTGGCGAGGGCAATGGCGGCGCGATTTCCGGAGGACGAATTCTGGCTGCTTTCCGATCAACCTTTCCCCAAGCTCGGCGGCGCGCCCGAAAACCTGAAATACGGCGAGCCGCCGCGCACTCCGCTGAGCCGGAAGTGGTGGCTTTGGGGATTGCAACAGGAAATGATGCGGCGCAAGGTGGACCTGTTTCATGGTACGGATTTTTCCCTCCCGTACCTGCCCTTGCGCCCCGGCGTAATGACGGTCCACGATCTTTCGCCGTGGCTTTTTCCGGCCTGGCAGCCCGGCGCGGAGCGAATCCGCCGCCGGACGCCGCTGCTGCTGCGCGCCGGACTTGCCACCATGGTGATTACCCCCAGCGAAACCATCCGCCGCGCGGTGATCGAGCGCTTCGGTCTTGGCGCCAGCCGCGTGACCGCCGTGCCGCTGGCGGCCTCAGAGCTGTTTCGGCCGGCAGCGGAGGCGGGCACGCGCGATTATATTTTTTTCGCCGGCACTCTTGAGCCGCGGAAGAATCTTTCGATGCTGATCGAAGCATGGAGGGAGGTTCGCAAGACCCACGGCGTGCGCTTGCGAATCGCCGGACGCGTCCGATCCGACTTCACGCCGATACCGCCAGAGCCCGGACTCGAGATGCTCGGCGCAGTACCTGACGCGGAGCTGCCCGGGCTTTATTCCGGCGCCGCCGCCGTCGTTTATCCGACGTTTTATGAAGGTTTCGGCCTGCCGGTGCTCGAAGCGATGCAATGCGGCGCGCTGGTGATTGCTTCCCGCGATCCCGCGGTGATGGAGGTCGCCGGCGGCGCGGCGGTGCACGTGGACGCGAGCGACACCCGGGGATGGGTCGCGGCGCTCGCGGCGGCGGTCGAATCCCCGGATCGCTTCGACGATCTGCGGCGGCGAGCCATGGCGCGCGCGCGCGAATTTTCCTGGAGCCGCGCGGCGGGGGAAACCCGTCAAGTCTATGACACAGCCCGAAACTGGTTCCGCAAGCGTTAAAACGCCCGAACGAATCTGATGGATGGCCCAAGCGCGCTTTTTCTCTCTCCCGAAGAGCCAGTTGCCGGCGCCGGCGGAGGCGGCCTTCGATCCGCGTCGCTGCTCGAATATTTGCGCCAGCATTACCATGTGCAGCTCGCCCGATTCGTGCTGCCGCATCATTCCAAATCGTTGCCGGCGCGGGTGTGGCGCAACGGCTGGCGATTGCTGCGCAACGTTCCTCCGCTGATCGACCGATTCGCCGGATTCGAAGCGCAGTTGACGCCGCTGCTGCGCGGCCGCACTTACGATCTCGGCGTGATCGAACATTTCTGGTGCGCGCCCTACGCCCGCGCGCTGCGCCCGCACTGCCGCCGACTCGTTCTCGATCTGCACAACATCGAAAGCCGTCTGGCGCGCACCCATGCCGAGGCCACCTCCGGGCTGGAACGCATCGCGCTCAACCGCTTCGCCCGGGCTTTCGAACGCTGGGAAGCCGAATGGCTGCCGCAATTCGATCAGTTGCTGGTCGCATCCGGCGACGACGCGCGCCGGCTGCGCCATCCGAACATCTGTGTCTACCCGAATGCGCTGCCGGTGATCGATTCCCCGCAGGCGCAGGAGGAAGATTGCATCGCCTTTAGCGGCAATCTTGAATATCATCCAAACATTGAAGCGGTGCGCTGGTTTGCGCGCGAAATTTGGCCGCGAATCCGCACTGCCCGAGAATGGCGGCTTATCGGACGCAATGAGCACGCGGTGCGCCCGCTGCTCCGGGCCGGCTCCGGCATCACGCTCACCGGACCGGTGAAAGACGCCGTGGCCGAGTTGGCGCGAGCGAAAGTTTGCGTGGTCCCATTGCGATCCGGCAGTGGAACACGATTCAAGATTCTGGAAGCATGGGCCGCATCGCGCGCCGTCGTTTCGACCTCGCTGGGAGCCGAAGGCCTCGGCGCGCGGCCGGGCGAACATCTTTTGATCGCCGATACCGCGGAAGAATTTGTCCTGGCGATTGAGGCGCTGCTTGCCGACCCCGCGCGCCGCCGGTCGCTGGGCGAAGCCGGCCGCCGTCTATATCTGGACCGCTTCACCTGGCCCGCCGCCTGGCGAAATCTCAGGTTATAAAATAAGATTCGGTGCGCAGCGATACTACACTGTTCCTTCCCCACCGGAATCTGAGCGATCAGATCAACGGGAACATCATCCGCAGCGAGATTGAAGGCGGGGTTTATTTGAACGATCTGCCGGAGGAAAGCACCATCGAGGTGGAAACGCAGAATCGCTGGTACACGCTGGTGGTTCGCCGCGATGGCCGCGCGCTCATTTCCGGCCATCCCGAGTTCTGCCCTGAGCCGGTTGAGGTGCGCATCAGCGGATCGAACTGGGGCGGGTCGATGCTCAAGACCTCGTATTTAGGCCGCGGGATGCACCTGGAATACCGCCATCCCGCCTATCGCGGCCCGATCGTCACCTCCGCGATCGTGGACATCCGCCTCAAAGCCGCCTAGCGTCGAGCTCGGGCGGCTTACGCCGTGCGGATCTGCGCCGCGTTTTCCAGATGCCGGTCGCGAATTTCGGTTTCGCGCATCACGAACTTCTGAATTTTGCCGGTCACCGTCATCGGAAAGGTCTCGACGAATCTAACATATTGCGGGATTTTGAAATGCGCGATCCGCCCCTTGCAGAAATCACGCAGATCGTCCTCGGTCATCGTTGCGCCGGATTTGAGCTTGACCCAGGCCGCGACGGATTCGCCCATTTTTTCATCCGGCACGCCGATCACCTGCACGTCCGCGATTTTGGGATGCGTATACAAAAATTCCTCCACCTCCCGCGGATAAATATTTTCGCCGCCGCGAATGATCATGTCCTTTAGCCGCCCGGTAATCCGAAAATAGCCGTCAGGCCGCATGGTGGCCAGGTCTCCCGTGTGCAGCCATCCGTCCCGGTCGATGGCGCGCGCGGTCGCTTCCGGCTCCTGATCGTAGCCCTTCATCACCAGGTACCCGCGTGTACAGAGCTCGCCCTGTTCGCCGATGGGCACGATCTCTCCGGATGGGGAAACGATCTTCACCTCCGTCGCCGGGCACGCCTTGCCGACCGTTGAGGTGCGCCGCTCCAGCGAATCGTCGACGCTCGCGGCGGTGATCGTGGGCGATGATTCGGTCTGGCCATAAATGATCGTCATTTGCGGGCAGTGCATCTCGGCGACAACGCGCTTCATCACCTCGATGGGGCAAGGCGCGCCGGCCATGATGCCGGTCCGCAAGCTGGAAAAATCGAATTGGGAAAATTCCGGATGCTGGAGCTGCGCGATAAACATGGTCGGCACGCCATAGATCGCGGTCGCGCGATCCTCCTGAACAGCCCGCATCGTGCACAGCGGATCGAACCACGGCGCGGGAAGAATCATCGCCGCGCCGGTATTGATCGAAACCATGGTGCCGCCGACGCAGCCGAAGCAGTGATACATCGGCACGGGCACGCAGATCCGATCGGCTTCGGTAATCCGCAGGCTCTCCGCGATAATGCGCCCGTTGTTCACTAAATTGTGATGCGTGAGCAGCACCCCTTTCGGCGATCCCGTAGTGCCGGAGGTGTACTGGATATTCACGACGTCGTGGCAATCCCGCGGCCCGGCGCCTGCCTCGATTCCGGCGTCGATCATTCGCGCCCAGGAATCTTCGCCGAGATAAATCGTGTGCCGCAGGGCCAGATCCTGACCCTTGCAAGCTTCTTCAAGAATCGCCCGGTAATCTGATCGCGAATCGCCGGCGCGAAGGATCAGCGCCTTCATTCCGGATTTTTTCAGAATGTATTTCAACTCATACGCGCGATAGGCGGGATTGACGTTCACCTGCACCAATCCCGCGCGCGCGCAGCCGAGCTGGAGATAAATCCACTCCGCGCAATTCGCCGCCCAGACGCCCACCCGATCGCCGGGCCGGAGCCCCATCCCAATCAATCCCCGGGCGGTGCGCTCGACTTCATTGGCCAAGTCGCGCCACGTCAGCCGGATGTTCTGATGCCGCACGATCAAGGCGTCGCGTTCCGGAAACCGCTCCACCGTTTGCCGGAAGATCTGATGAGTCGTCAACGTGGTGAGATCAAGGTCGGGACCGCGAGCATAGCTGGTCATCTCCGGAGATTCTATCAACCGAAATGGCGCAACACGGTCTTCCAGGTTGCGGCTTCCAGGTTGCCGCGCCTGCTATAAAATCTGAACATGCGTTCGATCCTCCTGCTTTTTTCCATCCTGAGCTGCTCCGCCGCCACGCTCGAACAATATCTCTCGGCGCCGTTCGCCTCCGAGATTCATGCCGCTCCGGGCGGAGGAAAGGTCGTTTGGATTCTGAATGAACGCGGCGCGCGCAATCTGTGGGTCGCCTCCGCGCCCGATTATAAAGGCCGGCGGCTCACCTCGTATCAAGACGATGACGGACAGGACATCGGCATGATCCAGTGGAGCGCCGACGGCAAATCGATCGTCTACGTTCGGGGCGGCGATCTGGAGCACATCGGACGCGACAACCCCAACCCGCGCAGCCTCGCGACGACGCCCGAGCAGGCGATCTACGTTGTTCCCTTCGACGGCGGCGCGCCGCGAAAGCTCGCCGACGGCCACTCGCCCGCGATCACCCATGACGGCCGCGTCGCGTTTATCCGCAATCGCCAGATTTATCTCACCGCGATCGATGGCATGGATAAGCCGGTCGAAATCGTTCAGACGAAGGCGAATCCCAACACGCTGCGCTGGTCGCCTGATGGCTCCCATCTGGCTTTCGTCTCCAATCGCGGCGATCACGCGCTGATCGAGGTTTATTCGACCGCCGACAAATCGCTCCAGTACCTCGATCCGTCCTCGGATCGCGACGAATCGCCCGCCTGGAGCATCGATGGCCGCCGCATTGCGTTTATCCGCATCGCCAGCGTCAACCGCGCCGGCGGAGCCGGTCCCGTGCGCGAGGCGTTCACTCCCTGGTCGATTCGCATCGCCGATCTCGCGACCGGCCAGGGCCGCGAGGTCTGGCGCGCCGATAAAGGCCCCGGCAGCGCGTTCCATCCCATGGTCGCTTCCGATCAGCTTTACTGGGCCGATGGCGATCGTCTGGTTTTTCCGTGGGAAAAAACCGGCTGGCTGCATCTTTATTCCGTTTCCGCCGAAGGCGGTCCGGCGAAACTGCTCACGCCGGGCGATTTTGAAATCGAGCACGTCTCTTTAACTGCGGACCGCCGCGAAATGCTTTTCTCCTCGAATCAGGACGACATCGACCGCCGCCACAACTGGCGCGTCCCCATCGCCGGCGGCGCCCCGCAGCCGGTTCTCGGCCGTAACGGCGACGGCATCGAGCTCGAACCCGAGGATGCCGGCAACGGCGCCGTCGCCTATCTTCGTTCGAGCGCCACGGAAACGATTCGTGCCGCGATCAAACCCGCAAGCGGCGCGCCGCGCGATCTCGCGCCCGATTCGATCCCGGCCGAGTACTCGCAAGCCGAACAAGTGATTCCGCAGCAGGTCATCTTTCCCGCCGCCGACGGCATGAGGATCCATGGCCAGCTTTTTCTGCCGAAGGGCGGCGGAAAACATCCCGCGCTGGTCTTCTTCCATGGCGGATCGCGGCGCCAGATGCTGCTCGGCTGGCATTACATGTATTACTACTCGAACGCCTACGGCATGAATCAGTACATGGCGAGCAAGGGCTACGTCGTCCTCAGCGTGAATTACCGCAGCGGCATCGGCTACGGGCTGAATTTTCGCGAAGCGGTCAACTACGGGGCCACCGGCGCCAGCGAATATAACGACGTGATGGGCGCGGGACTTTATCTGCTTTCCCGCCCCGATGTGGACGGTTCGCGCATCGGCGTCTGGGGCGGATCCTACGGCGGCTACCTCACGGCGATGGCTTTGTCGCGATCGAGCGATATTTTTGCCGCCGGCGTCGATATGCACGGCGTGCATGACTGGAGCGCGCGCGGCGGCAGCGTGGCCAATCCCAATCTCGATCCGCTCAAGCAGCAGGATCAGATCCGCCTTGCGTTCGAATCCTCGCCCATGGCCAGCATCAAGACCTGGCGCTCGCCGGTTCTGCTGATTCATGGCGATGACGACCGCAACGTCGACTTCAGCCAAACGGTGAATCTGGTTGCCGCGCTGCGCGCGCAAGGCGTCGATTTCGAGGAACTGATCTTCCCCGACGAGATCCATGATTTTCTGCTGGAGCAGGATTGGCTCCGGGCCTATCACGCCGCTGAAGACTTCTTCAGCCGGAAGATGGCCAAGCGATAATCGTTTTTCGCCTCCGTTGCGCGAAGCTTCCGCTCCGCAATTCGCAGGCGCAGGGCTGAAACCGGCGCGGATGAAAATCCGCCCTCCGCCGCATGCTACGATGAACCAGCAACGACCCCAGCCGCTGTCTCCATGGAAAATATTGCGCACTTCATTGACCACACCTTGCTTCGCCCCGACGCCACCGCAGCGGACATTCGCAAACTGTGCGCGGAGGCCCGTAAATACGGCTTTGCAAGCGTATGCATCAACTCCTATTGGGTGCCGCTCGCCGCGGCGGAGCTGGCCGGATCGGCGGTGAAAGTCTGCACCGTCGTCGGATTCCCCCTGGGCGCGAGCGCCACCGCGGCCAAGGTGGCCGAAACCGAAATCGCGCTGCGCGACGGCGCGCGCGAAATCGACATGGTTTTGAACATCGGCGAGCTGCGCGGCGGCAACACGGCCGCCGTGCTCGATGATATTCGCGCCGTCGTGAACGCGGCGCACGCGCGCGGCGCGATCGTCAAAGTGATTCTTGAAACCGCGTTGCTCGAGGAGTCGCAGAAGCTCGCCGCCTGCGCCATCGCCAGGGAGGCCGGCGCGGATTTCGTCAAAACCTCCACCGGATTCGCCGCCAGCGGAGCCACCGTGCGCGATGTCGAGCTGATGAGCCGCGCCGCCGGAGGCGCGATGGGCGTGAAGGCTTCCGGCGGAATCCGCACCCTGGAAGACGCGCGTAAGATGATCGCGGCCGGAGCCACGCGCATCGGCGCCAGCGCCGGCGTCCAGATCGTCGAAGCTTCGCAAACCGCCGCCGATTCCGCCTATTAGACGATGGCCACCCCGCGCAAGTCCGCCGTATTCCGCGAGCGCGCCGAGCTGCTCGATTTTCTTCTCGAGGTCTCGCGCATCACCTCCGAAACGCTGGACCTCGATCAACTGCTCGAAAACGTCGCGGCCATCGTCAAGACCGTGGTGCCGTACGATCTGTTCGCCATTTTGCTGTACAGCGAAGCGCGCGGCGGGCTGCGCATCCGCTATTCGATCGGGCATCGCGACGAGCTGGTGCGAAACCTGACGGTTCCGTTGAACGAAGGCATCACCGGCGTTGCCGCCGCGACGCTCACGCCGGTGATGGTTGACGATGTGCGCAACGATCCGCGCTATCTCAACGCGCTCGACGCGGTGCGCAGCGAGTTGGCGGTACCGATGACGGCGCGCGGCAAACTGGTGGGCGTCATCGACGTGCAATCGACGCGCGTCCGGGCGTATTCAGAACAGGACCGCGCGCTGATCCGGCTGATTGCGCAGCGCGTCGCCGCCTCCATCGACAATGCCCGGCTCTATCGCCGCGTGGAGCGGCAGAATCGCACCTTGCGCACGCTGGCCCACTTGTCCCAGGAGTTCAGCTCCATTCTCGATCTGGACGAACTGCTCGGAAAAATCGCCGCGACCATTCGCGCGCTGATCAATTACGACTCATTCAGCATCTTCCTGCTCGACGCGGAAAAGAAGGTGCTGCGCCACCGCTTCAGCGTCCGCTACGATCAGCGCGTCAATCTCGATAACATCCCGCTCGGCAAGGGCATCACCGGCGCCGCGGCCGAATCGCGCGAGGTAATTCGTGTTTCCAACACCGCCGAGGATCCCCGTTATATCGCCTCGCACGAAGATATCCGCTCGGAGCTGGCGGTGCCGCTGATTTTGCAGGATCGCGTCATCGGCGTGCTCGACGTGGAAAGCGATCGCGTCGCGTTTTTCACCGAGGATCATCAAAGAACGCTGTCGCTGCTGGCGCCGCAGATCGCCAGCTCGGTCGAAAACGCGCGGCTTTATGAGGAACTGGCGCAGCGCGAGCAGCGCATGGAGCAGGACCTCAAGGCGGCGCGCAAACTGCAATCGATCCTGCTGCCGCGCACGCCGCCGGAGATTCGCGGCCTGGAAATCGCGCTGCGCGCGCGCCCGGCGCGGGAAATTTCAGGCGACGTCTACGATTTTTTCGACCACGGCGACGATTACGCGGTGATCGTTTTCGGCGACGTCAGCGGCAAGGGCGCCGCCGCCGCGCTCTATGGCGCGCTGATCAGCGGGTTGTTGCGCATTCTTGCCCCGCGCCGCCGCAGCCCGGCGGTGCTGATGCGCGCGCTCAACGAAACTCTGCTGGAGCGCAAGGTGGACGCGCAGTACGCGACGCTGCTGGTTGCGTTGTGGGAGCCTCGCGAGCGCCTTCTCACGCTCTGCAACGCCGGCTCCGAGCCCCCGCTGATTTTCCGGCAAGGAGAAGTGATCCGGCCGAAGGTGGAGGGCGTGCCGGTGGGCCTGCTGGAAGATCGCGAATACGAGGAAGTCCCGGTCGAGATGATGCCCAACGACGTCATCGTGTTCTATTCCGACGGCGTCGAGGATCAGCTCAACGCCCGCGGCGAGGAGTTTTCGCGCCTCCGCGTCCTGCGCCTGCTAAAGAAGCACGGCGCCGAGCCGCCGCAGTCGATCGCCGGCGCGTTCTTCGACCATCTGGATCAATTCCGCGACGATACGCCCATCACCGACGACCAATCGGTGGTGGTCCTCAGGATTTGCGAATGACCTATCGCGACCGCGTTTTGCATCTGGAACAAGCGCCGCTCGCCGAGATCGCCGCGCGGGCCGGAACGCCCGCCTATGTTTATTCCTCGGCTGGGATTGAGCAAAATTTTCGCGCTTACGACGCGGCTTTCGGTTCGGCTCCCCATTCGATTTGTTATTCGGTCAAGGCCAACGGCAACCTGTCGATTCTTCGGTTGCTGGCGCGCGCCGGCTCCGGATTCGACATCGTCTCCGGTGGCGAGCTCTATCGGGTTATGAAGGCGGGCGGCGATCCGGCGCGAGTCGTTTTTTCCGGCGTCGGAAAAACCGCGGCGGAGATCGATCAGGCACTGGAGGCCGGCATTTTCGTCTTCAATGCCGAATCCGAGCCGGAGCTGGCGCTGATCGACGCGCTGGCGCAGCGCCGCGGCCGCAAGGCTCGCGTCGCTCTGCGCATTAATCCCGATGTGGACGCCGCCACCCACGCCTACATTTCCACCGGCCGTCTGGCGCACAAATTCGGCGTCGATATCGGCGAGGCGGAAGCCGTTTATCTGCGGGCGCGCGAGCTCAAAAATCTCTCCTTCGAGGGCGTAAGCTGCCATATCGGTTCGCAGTTGCTCGATTCCGCGCCGCTGCTTTCCGCCCTCGATCGCCTGATGCTGCTGATCGACCGGCTGCGCGCCCATGGCTTCGAGATTCGCCACGCCGATCTTGGCGGGGGAGTCGGAATCGCCTACAAGCCGGAGGATGCGGCGCCGGACATCGCCGGATTCGTGAAGCAGGTCCGTGAGCGCGCCGCCGTCCGCGGCCTGCACATTCTGATCGAGCCCGGCCGATCCATCGCCGGAAACGCCGGCGTCCTGCTCACGCGCGTGCTCTACCGGAAAAAAACGGGAGATAAGGAGTTTGTGGTGGTGGACGCGGCGATGAACGATCTGATTCGTCCCGCGCTTTACGGCGCCTATCATCACATCCTGCCGGTGCGGCAAACCGAGGCGCCGCCGTTGCGCGCCGACGTCGTCGGGCCGGTCTGCGAAACCGGCGATTTTCTTGCGCGCGATCGCGAAATTCCGCAGGTTTTACCCGGCGATGTCCTCGCCATCCTTTCGGCGGGAGCGTACGGGTTTGCGCAGTCGTCGAATTACAATTCGCGGCCGCGCGCGGCGGAAATTCTGGTGGAGGGCAGCCAGTGGCGAATCATCCGCCGCCGCGAATCCTACGAAGACCTGATCCGCGGAGAAGAGTAGCCGTATCTCACCTTGCGGGAGCAAAATATCCCGCTCGCGCGCGAACGGTGACGTCCTTAAAATACGCCGAATCCGCGTGCATCCGGACCTCGAGTTTATGAAATCGTCCGTCGCGAGCCTCGGGCGGCGGCGTGAATCCGAGCACGTACTGATTCCGCAGATCCGCTTCGATTTTCGAAAAAATCGCGGATAGTTGCTCCTGGGGATTGGGAAATGTCCAGCCGCCGGTTTCATCCGTCAGCCGCTCCAGCCCGCGATTCGGCTTGCGCCCGAAAACTCCGGCCTGCGCGGGCGTGATCCCCGGATCGATATATTTAATCGCGTAGGCGACCGTTTCCGTCTCCTGCGCGGCCTCGATCGCTTCCCCGAGCGAGTGCATGCTTCCGGTATCAAGCCCGTCGGAAAGAACGATCAGGGCTTTTCGTCCTTGCACCCATTTCATCTTTTGCCGCGCGGAAGCGTACACGCCATTCCAGAGCGCCGTTCCGCCGCAGCCGGCAAGCGGCAGCACCGCTTCGCAGGATTCGCCGAACTGCGCGCCCGGCGTATCGAGGACGTCGATCAACTCGATCCGCCGCCGAAGCTCCTCCACCGACGAGGTCAGATCGGCGAGCAGTTTCGCCTCCGGACCGACGGTGACGATAAACGCCCGGTCCCGCGGCCGCATCACCTGTTTCAGAAATTGCGTGACGGCATCGCGATGCGACTGGATGAAAGCGCTCTGGCTTCCACTGACATCAACAACCAGCCCGATGGTCAGCGGCAGATCGTCTTCCTGCCAGAGATGATCGATCGCTTGCAGGCGGCCGTTGTCGCGCAGCTCGAAATCGGCCACGGTGAGATTTTTCACCGGCGCGCCGCGGCGATCGGTCACCTCGCAGGCCACGTTGACCGCGCCCACCTCGACACGGATATCCGGCTTCTGCGCCAAAAGCGCGGCGCCAAAGCCGAGCGCGGCGATCACCGCACGCATAAACGCCTCGTTTATAACTTCGGCTGCGGCGGCGGCAGATCGCGCGCGGTGCAAACCGATGCAAAGCCCACGCGCTTGTGAGAGCCGTCGCAGAACGGCTTGTTTTCGGAGTGGCCGCAGCGGCACAGGCCGATAACCGTCCTCCCGGCGAGACCAAAAATGTTTCCTTCGGCGTCCTGAATGGTGAAATCGCCTTCGATGCGGATGGATCCGTTGTTGGAAATGGTGACTTTCGCTGCCATTAACCCGATGCTAGCAGATCGGCGCAAGTCCACGATGCGCGTCCGGAAAGAGCAGGTTGGCATCGCTCTTCGCCTATAATGGAACACTTATGCTGTCTTTCGCGGTGCTTTTTGCGTTCGCGGCGGCCGTTTTCGCTCAATCCGCGGACGCGATTTCTCCCGATCTCGCCTTGCTTGCCAAGATTCGCTCGCGCGTGATCTGGAACCTGCATCGGCTGCCGGACTACACCTGCGTCGAAACCGTGGAGCGCGATCATCGCCGCTCCGCTTCCCATCGCTTCGAGCTGCTCGATACGATTCGTCTTGAAGTCGCGCTGGTGGACGGCAGGGAAATGTTCGGGTGGCCGGGCGCGAAAAGTTTTGAGGATATGGACGCGCGCCGCCTCATCAGCCGGGGCGCGTTCAGCAACGGCAACTTTGCCAATCACGCCCGCGCGATCTTCGCGGGCGGGTTCACGCGGTTTACGTATAAAGGCGAAGCGATGCTCGGCGACGGCGCGGCGGCGCGCTTCGATTATGAGATCCCGCAATTCGGCAGCAGCTATCTGTTGAGCGCCGGCGGCCGCCAGGCGACGGTGGGCTATCACGGCTCCATTTACGCCGATCCGAAGACATTTGATGTTCAGCGGATCGAAGTGATCGCCGACGAAATTCCCGCCGGGCTCGGCCTTGCGCGCGCCATGGACCGGATGGATTACGCGCGCGTCCCGATCGGCGAGGGCGATTTTCTTCTGCCGCGCGAAAGCGAGCTCACCATGAGCGACGTGGATGGCGCGGAAAATCGCAACCGCGTCCGCCTCGCCTCCTGCCGCCAGTTCACCGGGCAATCGACGTTAACCTTCCGCGAGGCGGCACTCCAGGAAGCCGCGCCGCTTTCTGAAGTCGATCTGCCGCGCGACATCAGCCTGGAATTCCGGCTGGCGTCCGACATCGACACGCACACGGCGGCGGTCGGCGATCCGGTACGAGCCGTGCTTGAAACCGATATTAAACAAAGAGGGCAGATTTTGTTCCAAAAGGGCGCCCGCGTTCTCGGCCGCATCACGCGTCTGGAGCGTGGCGACGGCGAGGTGCTGGTCGGTCTCGATTTTTTTTCGATCGAGTCGGCCGGCGAGCGGGCGCCGTTAAAACTTCAGCTTGAGGATGTGGCCGGCGGCGAATTCCTGAACCCATCGCCGCGCCGCGCGGTTCCCGCCGCGCGCCCGGGCGAAGGAATCATTCCGCTCGGCCCCGGCCATTTTCGCCTGAACCGTGGAATTTTGATGTTCTGGAGAACCGAATTTTGATCCATTTGTCCAACGAATCGGGGGAGCTGTTCACACAGGCGTTCGGCTTCGCGCAGAAGCAGGTCCGGCGATTGATCGAAAAGAATCCCGGTTTTTATCCGCTCTATACGAAAAACGGGGCGTGGAAGCACGAGGGCCCGGCCTGGACGCATTGGTGCGACGGCTTTTTGCCGGGCATGATGTGGATCTTCCACAAGCATGCCGCTCCGGATTCCGCCGACTCGAAATACTGGCTGGAAAACGCGATCAAGTACACCAAGCCGCTGGAGCCGCGCAAGCACGACAAGGAAATCCATGACCTGGGCTTTTTGTTTTTGTCCACCTATTATCGCTGGTATCGGCTGACGCGCGAGCCGGCGCTGCGCGAGGTGCTCCTCGAGGCCGGACGCACGATGGCGCTGCGCTACAAGGAAAAAGGCCAGTATCTCAAATCGTTCGTGGGCGACAATTCCCTGTTCATCGACATCATGATGAACGTCGGGATCGTATTCTACGCGGCGCGGGAAACCGGCGATCGCCGGCTGCGCGACATCGCCGTGCGGCATTCGCTTACCACGCGGCGGACGCTGGTGCGCGGCGATGGATCGACCGCGCACGAAGGCATCTTCGACACCGATACCGGCGAATTCCTGCGGCAGACGACGCATCAGGGTTATCGCGGCGATTCCTGCTGGTCGCGCGGGCTGACCTGGGCGCTGTACGGGTTCACCACCGCATACGAGTACAGCCGCGATCCGCACTTTCTGCAAACCGCCGGCGCCTGCGCCGATTATTACATCTCGCATTCGCCCGCCGACGGCGTCCCGCCCTGGGATTTTAACGCGCCGGCGGAAAACCGCACGCTGCTCGATACCTCTTCGGCGGCGATCTGCGCTTCCGGGCTGCTGCGCCTGTGCCGCCTGGAGCCGGACCCGTTGAAGGCCCATCTCTACTGGTCGTGCGCGGTGCAGATTCTGACTACGCTCTGCGAAAAACACCTGGCCAAATCCGATCCGAAGTGGGAAGGCATTCTGCGCGGCGGCGTCTATCACGTCCACAAAGGCTTGGGCGTGGACGAATCCGTGATGTGGGGCGAGTATTTTTTCTGCGAAGCCCTGGAACGGGTCTTGTGGTAACCCATCCGGCTGATCTGTATCGAACGCATTTGCCGCCGAATGGTATCTAATTTCGGGATGCGGTCGCAATTTCTTTGGGCGGCGTTTTTTGCGTCGCTTTCCCCGGCCCTCGCGCAAACGCCGGCGGACCAGCGCGACGTAAGCTGGAAGGAAGTCATTCCCAACATCCTCGAAGATCAGCGGGAAATCTGGACTTTTCCAGCGCCCCTGGCGCAGGACCACAACATCATTCCCGCGGCGGCCTTTGTGGCGGGCGCCGCGGCGACTATGGCCTGGGCGGACCCGCCGGGAGCGCGCTATTTCCGCAACTCGCACGCATTTAATACCTACAATTCGGTTTTCGCAACGACAAATACTTTGCTCGTCACCGCGCTCACGCCGGTTCCGTTTTACCTCGCGGGAATGTGGAAAAAAGACGTAAAAGCGAAAAAAACGGCGCTGTTTTCAGCCGAAGCGCTGGCCGATAGCGAGGTGGTTCTGACAGTCTTAAAGCAAGTGACCAACCGCGAACGTCCGATTTCGATTCCGCCGAACGGTAGATTCAGCGATAGCTTCTGGGATGGAGGCCGCCGCTCATTCACCACCAGCAGCAGCTTTCCTTCCGGACACGCGATCGCGGCGTTTTCGGTGGCAACCGTGGTCGCGCGGCGGTATCGCGATCACCGCTGGGCGCCGTTTGTGGCGTACGGCGCCGCGGCGGCCATTGGATTTTCGCGCATGACCCTTTCCGCGCATTTCGCCTCCGATGTGCTGGTGGGCGGCGTACTGGGATATTCGATCGGCCGGTTTACCGTGCTGCGCCAGTAGGATCGGGCGAAACAGCCGGCTTGAAGACGACTACGCCGAGCGGCGGAAGCGTAATCGAGACGCTCGCGGGGCGGCCGTGCGAGGCCAGCGCCTGCGCGCTGACGCCGCCCGCATTGCCGACGTTGGACCCGCCGAACATTTCCGCGTCGGAGTTGAAAATTTCGCGATAGAACCCCTCGCGCGGCACGCCAATTCGGTAGCCATACCGGACCACCGGCGTGAAATTGCACGCGAAAACCAGAAAATCCTCGCGATCGCGGGCGTAACGGATAAACGAGATCACCGACGACTCGGCATCGCGAAAATCGATCCATTCAAAACCCGCGTAGTCGTCATCCACCTGATACAGCGAAGCTTCGCGCCGGTAAAGCCAGTTCAATTCCTGGACGAAGGTCTGGAATCTGTGGTGCACCGGCCATTCCAGCAAGTGCCAGGGCAGCGATTCGTCATGATTCCACTCCCCGGTCTGGCCGATATCGCAGCCCATGAACAGCAGCTTTTTGCCCGGATGGCCGAACATGTAGGCGAGGAACGCGCGCGCGTTCGCGAATCGCCGCCATTCATCGCCAGGCATTTTGGAAATAAGGGACCGCTTCAGGTGAACCACCTCGTCATGCGAAACGGGGAGGACGAAATTTTCGCTGAAGGCGTACAACATGCTGAAAGTGATGTTCTGCTGATGATATTTCCGGAAAACCGGATCCAGCGAGAAGTAATTCAGCATGTCGTGCATCCATCCCATGTTCCACTTCATGGTGAATCCGAGGCCGTTCAGATAGGTCGGGCGCGACACGCCGGACCAGGAGGTCGATTCTTCGGCGATGGTGACGGCGCCGGGCTCGCGATGCGCAAGCTCGTTGAAGCGGCGAATGAAATCGAGCGCTTCCAGATTTTCCTTGCCGCCGTAGCGGTTGGGAATCCATTCGCCGGGCTGGCGCCCGTAGTCCAGATACAGCATGGAGGCGACGGCGTCGACGCGCAGGCCGTCGGCGTGAAATTCGCGCAGCCAGTATAAAGCATTCGAAAGGAGAAATGTTTTCACCTCGTTGCGGCCGTAGTTGAACACCATCGTGCCCCATTCGCGATGCTCGCCCTGGCGCGGATCTTCATGCTCATAGCAGGCCGTGCCATCGAAGCGGTAGAGCGCGTGCGCATCGCGCGGAAAATGGCCGGGAACCCAATCGAGGATGACGCCGATGCCGGCCTGGTGGCACTCGTCGACGAAGAAACGAAAATCGTCGGGGCTGCCAAAGCGCGATGTCGGCGCGTAATATCCGGTAACCTGATAGCCCCACGATCCGGAAAAGGGATGTTCCATGACGGGCAGCAGCTCGATGTGGGTGTAGCCCATGCGCTTCACGTATTCGACAAGCTGCCGCGCCAGCTCGCGGTAGCTGAGCAAAGAATTGCCCGAGCCGCGCATCCAGGATTCCAGATGCACTTCGTAAATCGAGACGGGCTCGCGCAGCCATTGCCGCTGCGCGCGCGTCCGCATCCATTCTTCGTCGCGCCAGGCGTAATTGGAAAGACGCCAGACGCGCGAGGCGGTTTTCGGCGGAATTTCCGCGTAAAACGCGTATGGATCGGATTTCTGCTGCTCGTGGCCGTAGCGCGAAAGAACGGAATACTTGTAATTGGCGCCCTCGCCGAGACCGGGAATAAAAATTTCCCAGACGCCGCCCTCGCGCAGCCGCATGGGATGAAAGCGGCGATCCCAGCGGTTGAAATCGCCGATGACGCTGACCAATTCGGCGTTCGGCGCCCACACCGCAAAGCGCACGCCGGCGACGCCTTCGACCTCCATCAGGTGCGCGCCCAGCGTCCGATAGCTTTCATGATTGGTGCCTTCGGCGTGCAGGTACAGCTCGAACGGAGTGAGAAGGAGCGGGAAACGGTAAGGATCGTCGAACTCGTATCCGCCGGAGCGCAGGCGATAATTCCGCGGCGCGTTTTCGACCTCGGCAACGAAAAATCCCGCGGGATGCGCCAATTCCATCTCGATCGAACGATCGCCGATGACCACCGATGCCGTTTGCGTGCCGGGCAGCCAGGCGCGAATTTCGTTTTCATGCGGGCCGAGAATGCTGAACGGATCGCGATGGCGGCCTTCGACCACGGCTTTGATCTGTTCGGGGCTCGCTTGAGTCGGCACGACCGCTATTATGGCAAGATGAGCCGCGGCTTCGCCGAACTGCACGTCCACCTGGAGGGATCGATCGAGGCGGAAACGCTGCGGGAAATCGACGCGTCGCTGACCCTTCAGGAGATCGCCGAAAACACCGCCTATGAGGATTTCGACGGATTCATTCAAAGCTACATCTGGGTCAACCGAAAGTTGAAATCTCCGGGCGACTACGCCATCGCCGCGCGGCGCTTGTTTGAAAAGCTGCATCGCGAGGGAATCGTATACGCGGAAGTGACGCTATCGGCGGGGGTGATGCTGTGGAAGGAGCAGAATTTCGCCGCGATTTTCGACGCAGTGCAGCGGGAAGCTGCGGTTGCGCCGCTGGGCGTGCGATGGATCATCGATGCGGTCCGGCATTTTGGCGCGGGCGCGGCCGAGCCGGTGCTGGACCTGGCTATCGAGCGCGTGAAAGAAGGCGTGGCCGCCTTCGGACTGGGCGGCTTCGAGCGCGGCGCTCGCGCGGCCGATTTCGCAGGGCTTTACCGCCGCGCGCGCGATCATGGGCTGCACACGGTGTGCCACGCGGGCGAGATTACCGATGCGCGCGACGTCTGGGACGCGCTGGCGATCGGCGCCGAGCGGATCGGCCACGGCATCCGCGCGATCGAAGATCCCGCGCTGATCGGGTATCTGCGTGAAAAAAATATTCCACTGGAAATTTGCATCACCAGCAACGTGCGGACGCGAGCCGCCGCCTCGCTCGCCGGGCATCCGGTCCGGCGGCTGTTTGATGCCGGAGTGCCGATCGTGCTGAACACCGACGATCCGGCGCTGTTCGCATGTACGCTCGCCGGCGAGTACGAGATTGCGCGAAAATGTTTCGGTTTCACCGACGCCGAAATCGAGGCGCTTCGCGAAAATGCCTTCCGCTATGCCTTCGGCGCGCCGTCCTGAGAGCCGCGTTCACTATTCGTCGATCCGTTTGCTCGCATGGCGCTTCAAATACCAGCACGGCGGATAGCCGAGATGCGGCGCGATCGATTGCACGCACGAATCGGTCTCCTGGGGAACGTTGAAATCGAACTCGACCCTTTTGTTTTTGAGATGGATGGCGTAGTAAGGCTGCACCTGAACCGAGCCGAGAGGATTGGTCCGCGCGGCAAGATAATCGGCGCCGTAGATCGCGGCCAAAGCAGCAAGAAAATAGAGAACGGCGCGGCGAAGAGGAGCCACTTGCTTCCGATTCGATTCAGCGCGCGGTTCCCGGCAGCGGCTGCACCGCGGTATTGATGATGGCCCCGCCGCTGAACCCGGTTTTGTCGCCCGGATGCTTCGCCGGCGCGATCATCAGCCGCGCGCCCAGCGGCTTGTTCCACTTCCAGGCGAGCCACGCCAGGTCGGAAAGAATCCGCTCGATCTGTTCGACGCTGGTATCGCCCGCCAGCGGAACCGTGTCCACGCCGCCCGCGCACACCGCCGAGTAGGCCAGAATGGAATCGAGATTGTAGGTCCCTTCGGCCCATCTTTGCGCCAGAAGTTTATCCTCCATCACCGGAATCATCAGGCCGGAATAGCCGGTGCGCTTCACCGGCGCCGATTGCACCGCGCGAGTGATAATTCCGGCGGCGGTCATGGTGCCGGGCGAGCCGAAGGGCGCGCCGGTGAACGATTCAATCGCAGCGGCAATCGAATTTTGCGCGCTCGGCGCGGGCGTGGCGTCGATTCCTTCATAGTTCCATCCGGTCTTCCTCGCCAGGCCGGTGGCGATCGCCTCGGCTTCCCTCGTGTATTGGGAAAACGCCTCGGACAGATCGTGCTCCGCCGCGCCCGGATCGTGATCCTTCGCGAAGACGTCGCCGACCACATTCGCGCCTTCCATCGCGACCGCGAACGCGCGGCCTTTCCCCAGATGATAGGACCCCGGATAATACGGGCCGTACGGCTTCATCATGGCGATGGCGGCGAATCCGAAATTCGCGTCGCCGCGCGGGCTGCGCTCGGCGAGAGTCTTCATCAGCCGCGCGGCCTGTTTCAGCGCGCGCCAATGGATTCCATCCTCGCCGGCGATGATAAGGTTCGCGTTCACGCTGACGGCGCTCATGATGTCGGCGAGCAGCGCCGCGTTTGCGGGATCGTCGTCGTCGCGAATCATCGCGGGACCGATGTTGAGCCCGTTATGCCCTTCCGAGGCGGCTTCGCGCAGCTTGCGTGCGAACGCGACCGCTTCCTCCCGGCTCAGGCCCTGGCTCCAGGCAGGAAACGGCTGCGTGGTGATCCGGCCGCTTGCGCCTTCAAATCCCGCGGCGTTGAACGCTTCCTTGGCTTCCGCCAGAAATTTTTGCGCATCGGCAATTTGCGCGGCGTAATGCCCGCCATCGACGTCGATGAAAACCGTAATGGCGCGAATCCGCGGGCGCGAGGCGGAACAGGCCAGCGCCGAAAAAAGCAATGCGATCAGGAGTTTTCGCATGTCTGCTTATAACACGTCGCGAGCGGGGCCGGAGCGCGGCGGCAAAAGCTTTCAGAAAATCGCGGAAACGTTCCCGGCGCTGCGCCATCAAACTTTCGTTCATCTTCAAACGCAAGGAGAAATGCCGTGCCCGAAGAAGCAGTACCCGCCGGGGATGTCAGCCGGCGCGTCGGAGTTGAGGTGATTCGCGCCCGCGGCGTCGACGTGGACAAGCTCATCAAGATGCTGGTCGCCAACGCCGCGGCCGAGTTCGCCAGCACCTATTACTACTACACGATCCTGCGCATGAATCTCGCCGGTCATGAGGATTATAAAGAGATCTGCGAGGACGCGCGACTCGAAGACCGCGCGCATTGGGAGCTGATCGTGCCGCGAATTTACGAGCTCGGCGGAAGCCTGCCCAACGATCTGCGCGTCTTTCACGATCAGGCCGGCTGCGCCGCCGCGAAGCTTCCCGACCCTCCGACGGCGGCGAACATCCTCACGCTGCTGCTTGAATCCGAGCGCTGCGCGATTCGAAGCTGGAGCGCGATTTGCGATATGACCTTTGGGAAGGACCCGCGGACCTACGATCTGGCCGCGCGCATCCTGAACGAAGAGATCGAGCACGAGGCCTGGTTTATCGAGCTGCTGGCGTGGGAGCGCGATAAGAAATCCATCCCCTCGGGCCACTTCCGCCGCGGCGAGCCGGGCGAGGCGCCGTACAGCAAGAATCGGCAACTTTATAATCCGTGAGGGTGGTGCTCGAAACGCCACAAGGCACGCACCTCATCGATTGCCGGGAAGGCGAATTTATCTGGGATGCGGCGGCGCGCTCCGGCGTCACGCTTCCGGCGATCTGCCATCAGGGCCGCTGCCTCACTTGCGCTTCGCGGCTCATCGAAGGCGAAGTGGATCAGAGCAAGGCCGACGCGTATTATCCGGAGGATCGCGCCGCCGCTTTTGTTCTGGTTTGCACCGCCGTGCCGCTAACGGCGGTTGTGCTCCGGACGCATCAGGAGCGGGAAATGCGGCGGCATCGCATCGCGCTCGGGTTGCCCGCGCCGTATGCCTAGAGCACCGGAGTCGGGCTGGCGATTCCCAGCAGTTTCGCGCCGTTTTCCCAGCGAATTTTGCGGAAAACCTCCGGTTGCGACATTTTCCGCGCGGCCGCCAGCGTTTCGCGCGCGATGCAGTTGCCGTGCAGGCGAGGATTGGGATTCGTCGTCCCTCCGCCGCGTCCATCCGCGCACGGGCAATCGCAGCCGAAAATCAGCTTGTCCTGATGGCGCGCCAGGAAGCCTTCGGTGAACTCCGGATCGCGATTCAAAAAATTGTTGCAGGAGTTCGCCGACATATCCGCCCATAAATGCGGATACTCCGACAGCCACTTATCGCTGATCCCGCCCGGCTTGATCGGACCGCTGGGATACGCGGTGTCGTATTGATAATCCGCGCTGACGTTGGCCCAGAAGGTGTCCGCGTGCGCGATGAATTTCGTCTTCGGGAACGCCTTCAGCATTTTGTCGAAGCGTTTGAATCCGCCGTTGAAGACGGCGTTTCCCGACGCCTGCGGCACGTCGCCGAAATGAATCTGGATTGGCACGTTCAAGTCGGCCGCCAGCGCGTACATCCGCTTCATCTCCGGTCCGTCGCAGTCGACCTTATTCTTGATCTCGCCGAGCCCGAGGGCACCGTCCCGCACGGCCTGGCTGAGCAGAGCATCATTTGCAGGATTGGAAACATCCGCGCTGGCGAACCAGACGAATCGCCCGGGATGCGCCTCGGCGAGAGCCTTCGCTTTCGCCGCGTCCTGCACGCGCGTTAACAGCACCGCCACGGTGACGCCGCTGCCGGTGATGTGAGCGAAGTTCATCTCCGGGTCCGGCCGCAGATGCAGATGAATGTCGAGCACCGGTCCGCCCCATTCGAAGCCTGGCTGCGCGGCGAGCGAAGCGGCGGAGGCCGCGGCCGCGGCGAGAAATTGTCGTCGATCAATGGTCATAGCGCCCTACATACGTTACTCCGCGGGCCGGCGGCGATCAAGGGGAGCGGACAAGCTCAAGCTCCGGGCCGCCAAGCACAAAGCGCGTACACTGGAAATCATGCGGAGCGTCATTGTTTTCGCCGCCGCCCTGACCCTCGCCGCCGGGCAGCTGACCCCGGACGAGCAGGCGGTTCTCCAGCGCATCTCGCCGGATTCGCTGCGCGGCAACTTGTCATTTCTCTCTTCCGATCTGCTCGAAGGGCGCGCCACGCCGTCGCGCGGGCTTGATCTGGCCGCCGAATTTATCGCCTCCCGTTTTCGCGCCGCGGGACTTGAACCGGCCGGCGACGACGGCTATTTCCAAACGGCGGCGCTCTCGATTCGCGAGCAGAATCCGAGCGGATTCGAAATGACGGTCGCCGCCGGCGGCAAGTCGATCCAGGTTCCGGCGGCGGAAGCTTCCATCCTGACGGATAAGACAATTTCGTTTGAAAATGTTCCGATCGTCGCCGCCGATCGGGAACTCTCCGCCGATCAATCCGCCGGCAAAGTGATCCTTTGGACCGGGCGCGGCCGCCGTCCGAAAATTCCCGAGACCGCCGCGCTGGTCCTGTTCGCCGCCCCGGCCGCGCGGCCCACCGTTTTCGATCCGGAGACGAGTTCCTCGCGCGCATTTTTCAACACACTCGCCTCAGCCGAAGCGATTGCGCTGATCAAAGGCGCAAAAGACGCGCGCATGAGCCTGCGCGTCGAGCCGTCGCTTGAGCATTCGGCGAAGGTGCGGAACGTCGCGGGAATTTTGCGCGGCTCCGATCCCGCCCTGCGCGAGACCTACGTGATGCTCACCGCGCATTACGACCACGTCGGCATGCGCGAAACCGGCGAGGATCGGATCTACAACGGCGCCAACGACGACGGCAGCGGAACCGTCTCCGTCATCGAAATTGCGAACGCCCTCGCCGCGCTGAATTCGCATCCCAAGCGCAGCATTTTGTTCGTGACGTTCTTCGGCGAGGAGATCGGCCTGGTCGGGTCGCGCTACTACGGCCGCCATCCGCTGGAGCCGCTCGCGAAAACCGTCGCCGATCTGAATCTCGAACAGGTGGGCCGGACCGACGATACCGAAGGCCCGCAGGTCGGCGCCGCTACGCTCACCGGCTTCGATTTTTCCGATGTCCCCAAGGTTCTGATCGATGCCGGAAAGCTCACCGGCGTCAAGGTATATAAGAACGAGAAAGCCAGCGATGCCTATTTCGCGCGCAGCGACAATCAGGCCATGGCCGACCTGGGCGTTCCCGCGCACACGCTTTGCGTGGCCTTCGAATATCCCGATTATCACGGCGTTGGCGATGAGTGGCCCAAAATCGATTACGCCAATATGGCGAAAATCGATCGCATGGTCGCCGTGGGGCTGATGGAGCTTGCCTCCGACGCCGCTCCGCCGAAATGGAACGAGGAAAATTCCGCCGCGAGCAAGTACGCCGCAGCGGCGAAAAAACTCAAATAATTCGAGGTCGGGAGCTGAAGCCCAGCGCGCGGAATCCCGCTCCCGGCTATCGGGTGAGATCGATGCCGAGCTTCTTCAACTCTTCCGCGTAATAGCGCTTATGAAGCAGATCCCATTCCTCGGTGCCTTCGGCAATTTCCCGTTTCTGTGAGCGGATCTTGGTGCGCGCGGCTCGATCGACCCGCTCTTCGGTCTGAAGCAGGTCGGTGATGACCTTCACCAGCTCCAGCCGGACGTCGTTCGGATCGCGTTTCAGACGGAATTCGCGGCTCTTGCGCAGGGAAGTGACAATTTTGTGCGAAATATCGTTGATCTTATCGCGCGACAGCTTCATGTGATCGCCCGAGTCCCGTCCGGACGCGCGGATCACCTTGCGCTGCGTAATCAGCGTGTTCTTGATGCGCCGGAACATTTCCTGATAGCTCACGCCTTCCTTGCGCATGTATTCGCTGTACTGGCTGAGCAGGTCGCGCACTTCGTCATTCAAGCGGTCCTCGACAGCCAGATCCTCTTCAATGACTTCGGAAATAAATTCGGCCGCCACCTGCGGGTCCGTCGTCTCGATCCACTGCGGCGTTAATTTCTTGATGATCTGCCGGGATATGTAGTCGACAAACTCGCGTGCGAGAAGCATCCTGATACCGGTTAGTTTAACAAACCGCGCCCGCGCGGCCAGCAAAGACGCGAGCAGCTCCAAGAACCGCGATGTGTTAAACTCGAATCGCGCTCGGAGTGCTCATGCCCGCCAGGCGGTGGTTTTTTCTTCCCATCCTCACCTGCTGCGTTCTCCTGTATGGCCAGAATCCGGAGGATGGCCTGAATCTGCGCGTCGAAACCACTCTGGTCCAGATCCCGGTCGCGGTCACCGATTCCTCGAATCGCTTCGTGCTGGGCCTGCAAAAAAGCGATTTTCACCTGTTCGAGGACGGCGTCGAACAGGACGTCGCCCATTTTTCCGGGGAAGACGCGCCGCTCTCGGTGGGCCTGGTGTTCGACGAAAGCGGCAGTATGGACTATAAGCTTCGCACCTCGCAAGCCGCCGTGGCGCAATTCCTGAAAACGATGAACGGCGGCGATGAAGCGTTTCTGGTCGAGTTCAGCGACTCGGCAAAAGTCGCGGTTCCCTTCACTTTCCAGTCCCAGGAAATTCAGAAAGCGCTGACCGGGATTCGCCCCGGCGGGCTTACCGCGCTGCTCGATGCGGTCAATCTCGCACTTCACGAAATGAAAACCGCGAAAAATTCGCGCAAGGCGATCGTCATCATCTCCGATGGCGGCGACAACAACAGCAAATACACGGCGGATCAAATCGCCTCGCTGGTGCGCGAGGCCGACGTCCAGATTTACGCGATGGGCGTCTTCGAGCCGACGCTCTCTTTCGGCCTTACGCCCGAGGAGATCTCCGGCCCGCGTCTTCTTTCCGAAATCGCGACGCAAACCGGAGGCCGCGCCTTCGCCGCCGCGCTCACCAGCGATCTGCCGAGCGTCGCCGCGCGCATCGCCGTCGAACTGCGGAATCAATACGTTCTCGGGTATTACCCGAAAAACGAAACGCACGACGGAAAATATCGCAAAGTGGAAGTGAAAGTCGCGCAGCCGCCGGGCGTCTCCGCGCTAAAGGCGCATTGGCGGCTGGGCTATTACGCGCCCGAACAGTAGCCAGTTATCTGCGGATTCCCGGATGAGCCATGGGCCTGGCGGGCGGCGCGGTCATGGGACGAGCCGGACTCGGCGGGCGCGGTGTCGGACGAGTCGATATGCCTCCGCTTCCGATCCCTCCGCCCAGCGCGCCAACGTGCCCCGGCCGCCCCACGCCGATTCCCGGCATTGCCGGCATCGTCCCGAGCCGCAGAGGCGAGATGGGAAACGAGGTCAGGCTTCCGCGTCCGATAATCCCCAAAAGCAGCGGCTGATAGGTGTAGCCCGGCAGGTACATCGAATAAAAACCCGGCTGCGCGGGCATCACCGACGGGTACGGGCTCGAATAAAGCCCCGCCGCGGGTACGCCGAGCATCGGAAAATACGTGAAGGCATCCACGTCGGCCGGATGCGAGGCGGGGTCCTGATCGATCTGCTGGGTAATCGCGTTATCGGCGGCGATCGAATCGTTGCGTCCCTGATCCCACACGCTCAAATCGTCGAGCGGCTGCGGGGCGGCCTGATCCGGCACCAGCACTTTGGCCAGCGGCAGATCCATCCCTTGTTCGACCTTCACCGGCTGGCCTTCGGCCTCGCTCACTTCCGCTTCGCCCTTGCTCACCCACAGGCGCGGCGGATTCGAATCGAGGCGGTACGATCCGCTCTGGGCCGCGCGAATCTCCCAATTCCGGAAAAGCAGCGTGACCGATGTTCCCGATGCCTGCTTCGGCGCATCGACAATCGCCGAGCCTTCCATCAGCTCCACCCGCGTATTCGCCAGATCGTTGGCCACCATGCGGATCGAGCTGTTCTCGCCCATTCGCAAAAACACCCCGGGCGTCAGCAGGACCTCCGCGCGCCCCTTTTCGGTCCGCAATTCCGAACCCACCGGCACGCTCGGAAACGTTCCAAGCCGCGCCTGCAAGGGCTGATCGCCCAGGAAAACCGCGCCATCGAAATAATAAACGACGCCGGAATGGGTGGAAACCACGGATTGAGCCGAAGCGGGAATCGCAGCGGCTAAGATGGACGCCAAGGTGAAAAGCGCAGACCCGGTCCTCATCATGAAAACTCCCAATTAGAGTATCTGCCCGGCCGCTGCCGCGGTCAAGTCCGGTCCAGAGGGTCCGGTCCGGGCGGGTAAGAATAAATCATGGATCGCGTTCGCATTGACAAATGGCTGTGGGCCGCGCGATTTTTCAAGACGCGATCTCTGGCCGCGCGCGCCTGCGAACTCGGCCGCGTCGAGGCCAATGGCCAATCCTGCAAACCCGCCCGCGAGGTCCGCATGGGCGAGCTTCTGCGCATCAGGAATCCCGGCGGCGTTTTCGAAGTCGAGGTACTCGGCGTGAGCGAAATCCGCGGACCGGCGCCTGTCGCGCAAACGCTTTATCGCGAAACCGAGGACAGCCGCGAGCAGCGCCGGAAGATTGCCGAGCAGCGAAGCAACGCGCCGCGCATCGAAGATTCCCGCCAGGGCCGGCCGTCCAAGCGCGATCGCCGCCAGATCGACAGGCTCCGCCGTGGATGATCGGCAACCCTGGACGTGTTAGCATCTCTGCCATGCGCGCCACTCCAATCCTGTTTCTCTTTACGGCTCTGATCTCGGCCGGCTTCGGCCAAACCTACACCTCCGCCGCGGACATCCAGAAGCTGATTGCCAATGCCAAGAAAATCCGCAAGGGCGATCAGCCGACCGTTTCCCTGCCGATCCTTAAACTCGCGCCCTACCAGCCCAATCTGGAGTATCGGGCCGCGGTGGGTCCCGCCTCGATCCACGAAAAAGAAGCCGAGATGTTTTATGTGATCGACGGCGCGGGCACACTGGTCACCGGCGGAAAACTGGTCGACGAACGGCGCACAAACGCATCGAACCTGACCGGAACGGCGATCGAAGGAGGCCAATCGCAGGCCGTCTCTAAGGGCGATTTCTTTATCGTTCCCGAGAAAACGCCGCACTGGTTCAGCGAAATCAAAGGCACGCTGATCCTGATGTCGTTCCATATCCCGCGCAGCGAATAGCTTTAGCCGTTTTACGTCGAAAGATTAAGGCGCTTGCTTGTCCTAAATGATCGCAGTAAGTTGAGGGTAGGAGCGTGTGTTCTATGAAAGTCCTGAGTTTGGCTTTCGTGCTTGCGTTGGCTCCCGCGTTGAGTTTTGCGCAAAGAGGCGGCGGAGGACATGCCGGAGGCGGCGGTTTTCGCGGCGGCTCGATTGGCGGCGGTTTTCGCGGCGGCTCGATTGGCGGCGGGTTCCGCGGCGGAACCGGAGGATTCACAACCAATCGCGGATTCGTGGGCGGCGGATTTAACCGCGGCTTCGATGGCGGCCGCTTTGGCTACGGCCGATTCGGGTATGACCGCTTCGGTTACGAGCGCTTCGGATTCGGAATCGGGATCGGTTTCGGCTGGCCTTACTGGGGATGGGGGTGGGGGTGGCCTTATTATGGTTGGGGTCCGTATGCCTGCGACCCCTGGGTTTTCGATTGCTCCGCATTCTATGGATACGGCTACGCATATCCGGCCGGCGGATATTATGGCGGATATTACGGGACCACATCATCTCCGGCTTCAGGATCCGCCAGCGGCGGATCTTCCCAGCCGCCGGTGGTGATCAATCAACAGATTTCGCCCAATTCGCCGAATGGCTCATCCTACTACCGCGCCGCCGATTATTATCTGATCGCCTTTAACGATCACACCATTCAGGCCGCGCTCTCCTACTACGTCGAAGGCGACACGCTGCACTATACGACCATGCAGCACGAAGAGAAAACCGCCCCGCTGTCTTCCGTGGACCGGCGTTTCAGCGAGCAGATCAATCGCGACCGGCACGTCCAGTTTCAGCTTCCGTAATTTACGGCGCGGCGCTGATACACTGGAATTTCAGCGCCACATGATCAAGTCCCTTTTCGGCTCGGAGCCTGCGAGCGAACCTAATCTTTTAGAACGCCTGAAGGCCGGCATTCAGAAAACCCGCGCCGGGCTGATGGAAAAGATCGAGGACGCAGTCGGCGGGCGCAAGGAAATCGATGCCGGCGTTCTCGAAGAGCTCGAATATGCGCTGGTGACGGCAGACATCGGCGCCAGGACCAGCGAGGAAATTTTAGAGCGCATCCGGCAGCAGGTCTCGCGCCAGGCATTGGGCGATGCCGGCGAGCTGAAAAAGCTCATCCGCCGGCATCTTCTGGAAATTTTGCAGGCGGTGGATCGGCCACTGGCCGAGGTTACCGAACCCCCGGCGGTGATCCTGGTAGTCGGCGTGAACGGCGCGGGAAAAACAACCTCCATCGGCAAGCTGGCGCGGCGGATTCAATCGGAAGGCCGCACGGTGATGATGTGCGCGGCCGATACTTTTCGCGCGGCGGCGATCGAGCAGCTTGAAGTCTGGGCGCAGCGTACCGGCGCGGATCTGATTAAACAACAGCAGGGCGCCGATCCGAGCGCGGTGGTGTTCGACGCCTTGCAGGCGGCGCGCGCGCGCAAAATCGATTGCGTGATCGTGGACACGGCGGGACGGCTGCACACCAAAACCAACCTGATGGCCGAGCTCGAAAAGATGCGGCGGACCGCGGCGCGAGTGATCCCTTCGGCGCCACACGAAGTGTTGCTGGTGATCGAGGCGACGACCGGCCAGAACGGCCTGGAACAGGCGCGCAAATTTACGGAGACGAGCGCGGTGACGGGCATCATCCTGACCAAGCTCGACGGGACCGCCAAGGGCGGCGTGGTGGTGGCGATTGCGCGCGAGCTGAACCTCCCGATCCGCTACGTCGGCGTCGGCGAGCAGGTGGACGATCTGCTGCCGTTCGACCCGGAAGAGTTCGTGGCCTCGCTGTTCGATTGAGCCCGCTTCGGCCGCGGCCGAGATTGATGAAACAGGACTACATGGAGGAAGCACTGGAGCTTGCCGCGCGCGGCCGGGGCCGTGTATCGCCGGGACCCGCGGTCGGGGCGGTGATCGTCCGCGAAGCCGAAATCGTCGGGCGGGGATTTTATACGGCGCGCGGCGTGCGGCACGCGGAAGTGCTCGCCATCGAAGAGGCGGGCGAACTCGCGCGCGGGGCCACCATGTACGTGACACTCGAGCCGCACTGCTTTACGGGGCGCACGCCCCCGTGCACCGCCGCAATCCTTCGCGCCGGCATCAAGAAAGTGGTCGCGGCGATGGAGGATCCGAATCCCCGGGTGAGCGGGCGCGGGTTTGGCGAGTTGCGCGCGGGCGGCGTCGAGGTCGAAATCACCGGAGAATACGCCGCGCGCGCCGCGGCGCTGAATGAGGCGTTCGTTCATTTCATGCGAACCGGCCGGCCGCTGGTGACGATGAAGGCGGCGGTGACGCTTGATGGAAAGATCGCGGCGCCGGAGGATAATCAGGGCTGGATCACCAGCGAGCAGGCGCGGGAGCATGTGCAGACGCTGCGGCATGAATCGGACGCGATTCTGACCGGAATCGGCACGGTGCTGGCCGACGATTGCCGGTTGACGGACCGCAGCGGCCAGGAGCGCGCGCGGCCCTTACTGCGCATCGTGCTCGATTCGCAGCTCCGGCTGCCGGCGGATTCAAAAATGGTCGAATCGTGCGCGGGCGATGTGCTGGTGGTCACTACCTCGGCGGCATCCGCCGAGCGGCGGCGCAGGCTGGAGTCGAAAGGTGTGCGCGTCGAGGTGCTGGAGGGGCCGGACGGGCGCGCGGATTTAAACGCAACCATCGAGCTGCTTGGCCGGGAACAATATCTGTCGCTGATGATCGAGGCGGGAAGCCGCGTGAACTGGACCGCGCTCGAATCGGCAGCGGCGGACAAGATTTTTTTCTACTACGCGCCGAAAATTTTGGGCGGCGTGCAATCGCTGCCGGTGGCCGGCGGGATCGGAAGACGCCGGCGCATTGACGCAATTCGCTTCCGCGGTTTGAAAATTCACTCGATCACGCCGGATGAGTTCGCGGTGGAGGCGTATCTCGAAAAATAATGTTTACAGGAATCATCGAGGAGTTGGGCGCCGTGATCGCGCCGGCGCCGCGGCTG
>JAJPHS010000039.1 GCA_021325175.1 Terriglobia bacterium | reverse complement strand
TCGTGATAATTCACGTCGGCGTTGTACTTTTGAACGTCGCCGCCGATGGCCGCGAAGCGATAACCCAGTTCCCAGTTCTGAACGATGTTGTATCCGCCGGCGTTTTCTCCTTGCGCGGGTCCGGCGGATTCGCCCGAGGCCGGCGCGACGGTCGGCTGAGCGGCCGCGGGAAGCCACAAAAGCAATGCCAGCGCCGGCGCGATTTTTGGAGCGATGATCATCGAAGAAAATTCGCGTCGGCATTGGAGCCGTGGATGCGCACGTGACACATCGTGCAGTGTTGAAATTGCGGCAGCAGCAGATTGTGCAGCGCGGTTTGCATCGGCACGCCACTTTTCTGGAGTCCGAAGGTCCCGGCGCCGTTGTGGCATTCCAGGCAGAGCGTATAGGTCACCGGACGCCGCAACAACTGCGGATTGGTCGAGCCATGCGGCGCGTGGCAGGCCTCGCATCCATCGACGCGGACCGCGGCATGCTCGAACACGAACGGCCCCCGCTTATCGACGTGACATTTGAGGCAGGGCTCCTCATTAAACAGACGCTGATCGACCATGCGCGGGCGAATCCCGCTGCGCCACGTTGGAGCGAACGCGCCGTGCGGATTGTGGCAATCGGTGCACTCGACGGCGCCCTCATTCACCCGATGCTTCACCGGCATATCGAACTGCGCGCGGACATCGGCATGGCAGCCGTAGCAAAGCTCGCGCTGGATTTTCGCCAGCAGGAAACGCGGCGCCGTGGACTTGTGAATCGAATGGCAGTTATTGCAAACTACGCCGGCTTCCGTGTGCGCAGAGCGGCGGATGTTGGCGCGGGAAAGCGTTTTCGAATGACAGGCGAGGCAATCCGCCAGAACTTGCTCGGACGACATTTTCGAAAAGGCGCGCGGGATGGGCGTCGCGCCATGGGAGGCGACGTGCAGGGAGCCGGGTCCGTGGCAGCTTTCGCAGCCGGTTTTTTCCGGGGGCAATTTGCCGGAAGCGACGTTTATATAATGAGGATTCTTATAGAAATCGGCCCAAATATCGCCATGGCAGGTGCGGCAGGCGTTGCCGCCGGTGTAGGTCTGCGCGGAAACGAAGGCGGGCACGAGCAGAAGAAGCCGAAGCAGCTTCAAACACTCCTCCAGTGGATGGGCGACGCCGGCGCGCGGCGAAACGTTTCGTCGAACCGTTTCATCTTTACCGAGATTCTCGCATTTTCACGGTGTTTACAGGATAGGGTGAGGAAAACTTGAATTGGAAGAAAATAGCGATTGGTTGTTCATTGTGGGCGCTGGCAATCGTCCCGCCGGTCATTTATAGCTATGAGTACGGCCCCGATCCGGGCTACACCGGCGCGCCTGGGGATAATCCGAAGGGCTGCGATGCGGGCGGGCAGTGCCATATCTCGACGCCGAACACCGCATCCGGATCGATTACAATCAGCGTCGGCGGCGGCGGAACCACGTATGTCCCCGGAGGTCCTCCGCAAACCGTGACCGTGGCGGTGAATGATCCGAATATGAATAAGTTCGGTTTTCAGCTCACGGCGCGGCAGGACAGCAATGCGCAGAAAGACGCGGGCACGCTGACCGCCGGATCGGACGGGTTCACGCAAGTCATCGATTGCAGCAGCAGTCCAAGCGGAGGTTTTTTTAAGGGCGCCTGCCCGAGCAGCCTCCACTGGATTGAACACACCCTGATGGCCTTTGATGCGCCATCGAACAAGAAACCCGGGTTCACGTACACATTCACGTGGACTCCGCCCGGGACCAACGTCGGCACCGTCACGCTTTACGCGGCGGGCAATGCCGGAGCGGGAGTAGGGATGCCCATCGTCACGCCGACCGACACCTACTTGACGAAGCTTCAGCTTTCACCGGCCGCGCAGGGAACTCCGCCGGCGATCAATTCCGGCGGCATCACTGAAATTTTCGGATCGGGCGGGTCGATTCAGCCGGGATCGTGGATTTCGATCAAAGGGAATAACCTGATCACCGGCACGAACCCGGCGATGTGGAACGCCGATTTTCCGCAATCGCTTGGCGGCACAAGCGTGACAATCAATAACAAGCCGGCCTATCTCTGGTACGCAAGCCCGACGCAGCTGAACGTCGAAGCTCCGGATGACAATTCACGCGGCACCGTGAACGTCACTGTAACGACTTCGGCGGGGAGCGGCAGCGCGACGGTCACGCTCGCCGACGCCTCGCCTTCCTTCCAATGGATCGACGCCAATTCGCACGTCCTGGGACTTATTCTGCGGCCCGATGGCAGCGGCTCGCAGGGATCGGGGGCGAACAGCTATGACCTGCTGGGTCCGACGGGAACTTCCCTTGGATTTAAGACCGTCGCGGCCAAGGCCGGAGATACGGTGGTTCTATACGGCGTCGGTTTCGGCCCCACAAATCCCGCTGTCCCCGCCGGTCAAATCTTTTCCGGCGCCGCTCCCGCCATCGACTCCGTCACGCTTACCATTAACGGTAAAACCGTCAAGCCGAGCTTCACCGGCATCTGGTTCACCGGAGCTTTTCAGATGAACGTGACCATTCCCTCCGGGCTGGGAACGGGCGACCAGACAATGACGGCGACGGTGAATGGCGTCACGTCTCCGCCTGTGCTCATTTCGCTGCAATAGCGACGCGCTGTTTTCAAATTACTGCGCCCGCGATAACATGCTGCCCAGGGCGACCCTTATCGGCGCCTGCTTCAAGGCCGCCGAAAACGCAGCGCCGTCGTTGGACGTTCTCACCCAAATGGTCTGCGAGCCCTTGGCGAACTGAATCTCCACCGGCACATCGGCGGAAAAATCATCGTCCACCGCGCTCTGCGAAACCGAGCCGGAGATCCGCGCTCCGCGGACGGAATATTTCAGCTTCAATGCGGGGATTCCGGTGGCATACACCCAGTTATCAAAGAAGACGTCTATGGCTGATTTATCCGCGCCGGGCGGCGCGAACTCCTTCGCCAGCGCCTGAAAATCCGACGTCGACATGGAGCGAAATTCGTAGCGCCGGCGCATTTCCGATAGCATTTTTAAAAAACGCTCATCGCCCAGGCGGCGCCGCAGCATGTGCAGAATCCATGCGCCTTTTTCGTAGGTGATGGTGCGCCATGCCGATTCGCTCCCCACCGATTGCAGGCGCGGTCCCCAGGTGATCGGACCCACCGATTCGAGTGTCCGGCCCTGCTGATCCTTGGTGAGCAGGTGATCGCGGTAGATGGCGAGCACTTCGTCCACGGCCTTGGCGCCTTTTTTCTGCTCCAGCCACATCAGCGCCGAGTAACTGGCCAGCGCCTCGGGCAGCCACTGATCCTGATAGCTTTCCGAGGTCACGACGTTTCCCCACCACTGATGAGCGACTTCATGGGCCTCGATCAGCTCCGAAAAAAAGAGCTGATGAGTGGAATCGCGCAGCGCGGGCGGGCGCTGGCTCGGATTGAGATAAGAAATGGTGGACAGATAAACGAGCCCGGGAAATCCCTGGCCAAAAGCGCCCGGGATGGGGGAAACGGTGAGGGTCTTCAAGGCCGGCGGACCGAAATGCGCCGCGAAAAATTCCAGCGCGGAAGAAACATCGCCGGCGACCGCTCTCAGCCGCGCGCTCGGATCAGGCGCCAGATCGACCGGCGTTGCCGCGGCTTGCGTCATCCGTTCCAGCGGCGAGCGGCGGCCGGACTGCGGAATTTCGGGCGGCGGCGGAGGCTTCGGCTGTAGCGATGCCTGAAGGTGGCGATTCCCGTACACGTCGATGGTGAAGCCGGGCGCCGATCCTGAAACTTTTTCGTACTCGCCCAAGTTGAATCCGGCCATGCGAATCGGATTCGAAGTGCGCCAGCGCGTGATTCTCACGTCGCCATCGCTGCGATCGTCCACCTGCTCGCCGGCGGCGACCAGCGTCAGGCGCTTGGGATAGTGGAACGTCAAATCGTAAGTCGCGAAAGCTTCGGCCGAACGCGGGTACCAGGTGGCGCGCGCGGCGACAAAGTAGACGCCGTTGCCCGCCGTCGAAATCACCGCGCCTTGATGCTCGAACGCGAACTCATGCTCGCTCGCGGCGGCGAGCGCGGCCGGCGCGACCACCAGAAACACGTCGTTATCGCTGCCGCGCAGCGCGCGCCCGCGCAGCGAATCGTGCACAAAAACCTCGGCCGGCGCGCCATCGATCTTCACCGAATCGATTCGCATCGCGCCCGAAATTTCGAAGGGAAACACGCGCAGCGGCTGATCGCCGACGCGCAATTTGACGTGTGTGGAAACCTTCATGCTCAGGTCCGCGTCAAGCGATGCGTCGATGCGAAAAGCCGACGGAACAAACCACGGCATTTCCGGCTTGAGCAGCCCCTTGCGCGCGTCGCGTGAAGCGAAACTGGTCCAGATATCGTAGCCGATGCGGCCGTTGCGTTCCTTCAACTGCCCGGCGGCGATCTGCTCGCGCGCCCGCGGATCGTAGAGGACGTCGAAATTTCCGCGGTCCCGGCCGGCAATGGCCATGAACAAAACGCCTCTTCCCGGCTCCGGCGCGAGCAGATCCTCGATCATGCGCATCTCGAAGCCGGTTTCGACGTTCAGCAGCACGGGCGACCATTTTTCGGCAATGATCGCTCCCATCTCCGGCGCTTTCTTTGCGGCTGAATCGCGGATCTGCTCCATCAGCGCGGCGGGCTGGCCGCCGGAAAAAATCAGCAAAGCCTGGCGAAAATGCTCGTCGAGATTGGCGGACTGCGTAAAATACGCGAGAGACTGGCGCTCGCCGCGATTGGGCGCGATCATCAGGACCTCGCCGTCGCCGCCCTCGACGTCACCGGTGAACACGGCGGCGCGGCGCGCGCCATCCACCGGCTTGGAAAAGATCAGGTAACCGTCGTTGAAATAGACGTGAATGTCCTGCTGCTGATAACTCAGGTCGCGGACGCGATAGCATTCTGCCGGATCGAGACCCGCCTTGCGAATTTCGCGGGCCAGATCGGCCGCCGAAGGCAGCGCCGCGAACGCGCAGGCCGAACAGATCAACGCGGAAAGAAAGCGGACCACTCGTTTCAGTTTACCGGATCGATCTCGGGGGCGAACACGTTCGCTGGCGGCACGGTAATCGCGAATATGTGGGATATGTAGGCGCGAAAGCTCAGCGCAGCCAACTGCTGTCGAACGCGCGTTCGAAGGAATTGGAGTGCGCGCCGGCCGGGTCATCCGGATCGGCGTTGCCGCGGCGATGCCGGCGGATCGCCGTCACGAGCCAGCGGGTCCCTTCGTAAGACCGCCAGTAGAGATTGGTTCGATAGTAGTCGCTGCGGAAGCTGAGGATTTCGCGGCGGACCAGCCGCTGGAAAAATCTGCCGTGCTCGGGCAGCGGCTCCGAGCTGGCGACGGCTAGGCGCGGGCTGCCGCAGTCGTTCAGGCGGATTACGGCGAGGCGGCCGTCGGTGGTCATCAGATCGCCGGTGGCGTTATGCGCGGACAGCGGCGCTCCGGGCCGATCCCACCAATCGACCAGGCTGGTGCAGGAAGTAAACTGCAAATCGTAGGCGATCTTTTCCCGCTCGTGATCGATATCCTGTTCGATGCGATGCGTCACGCCGGCGCTGGTGGGCCGCAAATAGGCGTAATCGACGTCGCGCGTCGCCGCGCCCAGCCAGATTTCCTCGCCGTTCCAGGTTTGCGGCTGTTTCCAGATCCGTACATGATGACGCTTGGCGATATCGTTCAGATTTTTTTGCCAGGCCATGTCAGGCGGGCGATCGTCCAACGTCTGATGCGAAATGGGGGCAGCCGCATAGCCGAGATTCTCGACGACGGCGCGAGCCCCGGCGAAGCGCGCGCGAAGCGTGGGCGGGCTCGGCTGGGTCCATCCGGCTGCGCGGAACGCCTCCGCGATCTGCTCGCGCGTGCCCACGAAGATCACATTGATCAAATCCGAAGGACGCCCGGCGCGCGAGAGGGTGCGATAAGGCATCTCCGCCACCAGGCGGCGAAGCTGCGCCTCCTCAGTTGACGTGAGTTGTTCTCCGCGATACGGCAGCGAGCGGGAAAGCAGCGGCTCGGTCAACGCGAGCGTCACCTCCGCCCCGGGGGGATAATAAATTTCCGGCTCCGGCACATGGACCAGAGCCAGTTTGGCCACCAACAAGGCCACATGCGCGTGAAGCTCCCAGGCGAGCAACGTGCGGATGTATCCGCTGACGCGATAGCCGATGCTCGCGGTGGAGCGCACTCCTAAAATCCTGCCGTCGGCGGTGACGCGCTCCCGGCTATTATCGACCTCATAGACGCGGCTGGCGAGCAGCGACGTCGCGCCGTCCGGTTGGATCACCTGATCGAAAGCCAACTCGAGCGTCGCGGTCTCATGCTTGAGGCCCAAGCCGACGCGCTTGACGCTCTGCACGCGTCCCAAAACCGAACTGCCTTCCGGCAGAAGGACTTCGCCATCCGACGCCAACACCGGCGCGATCAGGACACCATTCACCGGGTCGCCGGGCTGGCTGGCGTACGATCCTACGGGGGTGGTGAGCCTTATATGCAATTGCGTACCGGCCGGCGTCTGATGCAATCCCATCAGACTTACGGCGAGCACCGCAAGAGAATACATAGATCTCTATATAGTATTCCACTTCGCTTGAATTTTCGCTTCCTGTGAATAGCTATTTTGTTAAAATAGCTACACAAAATGACCCTCCAAGAGCGGATCCAGGCCATTATCCGGAGCGTGGCCCAGAAACCTGCCCCGGCTGACCCGGAAGAATCCCTGTTCGAATCCGGCATACTCGATTCCTTCGCCCTGCCCGACATGGTGAGCGCGATCGAGAAGGAATTCGGCATTCAGGTGCCGGATGCGGACTTGAATCCGCGGAAATTCGATTCGGTGGCGCGCATCGCCAGCTACATCGAAAATCGCGCATCCTGATCCATGGCCTTTCTAAGAGCGTTTGGCCGTTTTGTGCCGGAGCGGGCGGTGGGCAACGCCGAACTGGCCGCCCGGCTCGGCTGCGAAGAGCAATGGATTCGAGATGTTTCCGGCATTTTGGAGCGGCGCTACGCATCGGAAAGCGTCGTCGAGATGGCCGCGCGGGCGGCGGCGGATTGTCTGTCGCAAGCCGGCGTGGAGGCGTCCTCGATCGGCTGCGTCATCGTTTCCAGCGGATCGGCGGAGCGCCGCTTTCCCGGACCCGCGGCGGAAACGGCGGCTCGGCTGGGAATCAGCGGCGCGCCCGCAATCGATCTGCCGGTGGCCAGCGCCGGATCGTTATTCGGGATGGCCCTGGCGGCGGATCTGGCCGCACGCTACCGCCGTGTGCTGGTGATCGCGTCGGAAAAAATGTCGGCGGTGATTGAAGGCGCCCCGCTCGATCGCAACACGGCAATTCTGTTTGGCGACGGCGCGGGCGCCTGCCTGATCGATTCTGCCGAGGGTTGGGCAAGAATCGAGAATTTCAAGCTGCACTCCGATGGCGCCTTCGCCGATCATCTGCGGCTCGACTTCAATCAGGCGCTGCGCATGGATGGCCGCACCGTGATCCTGCAAGCCGCGCGAAAAATTCCGGCGGTGATCCGCCAAGTGCTCGAAGCCGCGGGCCTTGCGCCCTCCGACCTTTCCGCTTTCCTGATGCATCAGGCCAATCAGAACCTGATCGTGAAAATCGCCCAGACGCTGGATGTGCCGGCGGAGAAGTTTTATTCCAACATCGCCCGATATGGCAACACTTCCTCGGCGTCGATGTTGATCGCCGCGGCGGAGTGGCGGGCGGAAAATCCTCAACCAGGGCCGGTGGTGTTCGCCACCTTCGGCGCGGGATTTCACTGGGGCGCCCTGCTCGCGCTAGGCTCATAGCTTGGATTCGGTTTCGATCGTCATCCCCGCGTATAACGAAGAGCGGCGTCTGCCCTCGACGCTTGAAGATGTGGCTGCTTACCTGGACCGGAAGAGGTTCGGGTTTTCGGAAATCATCGTCGTCGATGACGGTTCGCGCGACCGGACCGCGGCGCTGGTCGAGAACTCGAAACATCGCGGGCTGCGGCTGCTGCGCAATCCCGGCAATCGCGGCAAGGGCTACACGGTCCGCCACGGGATGCTCGAGGCGGCGGGCGAATGGATTTTATACACCGACGCCGATTTGTCGGCGCCGATCGAAGAGATGGACAAGCTGCTGGACGCAGTCCGGCGGGAGGACGCGCAGGTGGCGATCGGATCGCGCGCGCTCGATCGGTCGCTGGTAGGCGTGCATCAATCCGCGTTCCGGGAAATGTCGGGACGCGCGTTCAATCTGGTGATGCGCGGGATCACCGGCCTGCCGTTCCTCGATACGCAGTGCGGCTTCAAGCTGTTTCGCGCGGACGCAGCGCAAGCCATTTTTTCCCGCCAGACGCTGGATGGCTTCAGCTTCGATGTGGAGGACCTGGTGATCGCGAAAAAGCTCGGGATCAAGGCGATTGAGGTTCCTGTGGTGTGGAACAACGTCGAAGGCACGAAGGTCAGCGCATTTTCGGGCGCGGCGTCTTTTGCGGCGCTGATCGGAATCCGCTGGAAAGCGCTCTCCGGCGCCTATGCGGTGAGTAAGCCTTCGCGGCAATGAGGGCGGGATTCATCCGCAGTTCCGGCGCAGTTCCGGGCCCAGCGCGGTTTGTAGAATCCTGCCCGCTGCCGGAACAGTCCCGGCGTGAAGGCCGGGGCTATTTCTCGCGGGTGGACGCCGCGCCGATCGGTTTCACTACGATCGTCTGGAGGCTTTGCTGCGAGGCGAGCTTCTGAAACGCCGCAAGATCGGTCGCCAGGATGTGCCCCCATTGCGACAAATCCTTATCGAGCTTCGCGCTCAACTCCTGAAAATGTTCCTGCTCCGGCTCGGTCGGCGCAGAATCCGAAGTGCCCGCGACGGTCGTCGCCAGCACGCTTAATTTCCCGTCGAGCGCCAGCGGATACGCTAACGAATCCTCACTCGACGTAATCTTGAAGTTCACCAGCACATCTTCAGCGGCCGCGATCTTTTTGTCCAGCTCCTCGGCGGCCTTGGCTACTGCCGCCGCGCTTGCCGGCAGCCGCGTTTCCAACCCCTGGAGCTGCCCGCGGACATCCTGCATCTGGTTCACGGTGTTGTACAGATTCGCCAGATCGCGATGAATTCGCGTCAACAGATCGAACTGCTTTCTCAAATCGTCCATCGGGACTTTAATCCGCGGGTCGAGCGTCACCTCCAGCGGCGCCGTATATTCTTTGCCGCCCGCCGTCAGCTTCACCGTGTACTTGCCCGGCAGCGCCAGCGGACCATATTCGCCGCGCGCATAAAGGAACAACGAATAATTCGGCACCTGTGGCACCGGCTCATATCGCAGGTCCCACTGGAAACGATTCAGCCCCGCGGCCGGCTCCAATTCATGACGGGGAGGCTCGGCATCCGGCTCGAGCGGCTGATCGACCCGCACCTGCTTCTGATTCGAATACCGGCGAACCGGTTTTCCCGACGCATCGAGGATTTCGATCGCGATCTCGCCCTTCGGCACGGTCTTCAGGTAGTAATAAATGGTCGCGCCGCCCGGCGGATTTTCGCCGGTGGTCGCCGGGCCGCCTCGCCCGCCGCCCCCGCGGCCGCCGCCGTAATAGCGCATCGCCGGGGAAGGATTATAGAGATGCACCTCGCTCGCCGCAATCTGATCGTTGTACTGGCGCAGCGGCGAAAGATCGTCCAGAATCCAAAACGCCCGCCCGTGCGTCGCCAGCACCAGGTCGTCACCGTGAACCACCAGATCGTGAACCGGCGTGGTCGGCAGATTCAGATTCAACGGCTGCCACTTCTGGCCGTCGTTGAAGGAAACAAAAACGCCCGATTCTGTTCCAGCATAGAGCAGGCCCTTACGCTTGGGATCCTCGCGCACCGCGCGCGCGAAAACATCATCAGGGATGCCGTCGGTGATTTTCGTCCAGGATTTGCCGTAATCGTTCGTCTTGTAAATATACGGATGCAGATCGTCGAGCTGATAATGATTCGCCGCGACGTACGCCGTCGCCGGATCGTGCGGCGAGGCGTCGATAATGCTGATCCGGCTCCACTCCGGCAGATCCTTCGGCGTCACGTTAGTCCACGTCTTTCCGCCGTCGCGCGTCAACTGGACCAGGCCGTCGTCGGTCCCGCACCAGATCTCGCCTTTGGTGATCGGCGACTCGGCGATCGCGAAAATCACGTCGTAATATTCCGTTCCGGTATCGTCCAGATCGATCTGGCCGCCCGCGGCGACCTGCTTCGATTTGTCGTTGCGCGTCAGATCCGGGCTGATCGGCGTCCAGTGCACGCCTTCATCGGTGGACTTAAACAGCATCTCGCCGCCGTGATAGAGAACCGTGGGATCGTGCGGCGAAATCAGCGTCGGAGCGGTCCACTGGAAGCGATGCTTCAGATTCGCCGCGCCCTCGCCATCGGTAATTTCCGGCCACGGCGAAACATTTTTATTCTGCCCGGTGTGTTTATCGAAGCGCGTGAGCGTGCCCTCGTAGCTGCCCGCGTAAACGATCAGCGGATCGCGCGGGTCCGGCGCGATGTGACCGGATTCGCCGCCGCCCACCGGATACCAGTCGGGCTTGTCGATGCGTCCGGAATCGCTGCGGCTGGCGATCGCGACCGTGGAATTATCCTGCTGCGCCCCGTAAACGTAATACGGGAAGCGATTATCGGTGATCACGTGATAGAACTGCGCGGTCGGTTGATTATCCTGCGGCGACCAGTGTTTTCCGCCATCCACCGAAACGGTCGCGCCGCCGTCGTCGCCGGAAATCATTCGATTCGTATTTGTGGGATCGATCCACAGCGCGTGATTGTCGCCGTGCGGCGGGCGAATGCGGTTGAAGGTGCGGCCGCCGTCGGTCGATTTGCCGAACTGGACGTTCAAAATATAAACCTGATCGGGATTTTTGGGGTCGGCGAAAATATGCATGTAATAGAACGCGCGCTGGATCCATTCCCGCTGATCGTTGACGCGCTGCCAGCGCGAGCCCCCGTCGTCGGATCGATATAATCCATTGCCTTCCTTCGACTGAAGCAGAAAATACACGCGCTCCGAATTGGCCGCCACCGCCACGCCGCTTTTGCCCCACGGCTTCGGAGGCAATCCGCCGCCGGTGACTTCCTTCCATGTCGCGCCCGCGTCGGCGGACCGGTACAGGCCGCTGCCCGGGCCTCCGCTTTCGAATCCCCAAGGCGACCGCCGCGCCTGCCACATCGACGCGAAAATGATATTGGGATTGTTGGGATCAAAAGAGAGGTCGATTGCGCCCGTATTTTCGTCCTTATAGAGCACTTTTTCCCACGTTTTTCCGCCATCCAGCGTGCGAAATACGCCGCGCTCGGCGTTGGATCCGAAAGTATGGCCCAGCGCCGCGACGTAGACGATATCCGGATTTTTGGGATGGATCAGAATCTTTCCGATTGCCCGCGAGTCGCGCAATCCGATGTTTTTCCACGTTTTTCCAGCGTCGATCGATTTATAAACCCCATCGCCTTGCGCGATATCCCCGCGCAGCGCCGTCTCGCCGGTGCCCACGTAAATCACGTTTGGATCCGACGGCGCCACCGCCAGCGCGCCGATCGAAAACGCGGCCTCGTGATCGAAGATGGGCGCCCAGGTGACCGCTCCATCGGTCGATTTCCAGACTCCGCCGCCCGCCGCGCCGAAATAATAGGTGAACGGATCGCCCGGAATTCCGGCCACGGCCAGCGATCGCCCTCCGCGAAACGGGCCGATATTGCGGTAGCGCATGCCGCGGAACGCCGCATCGGTCGGCTTCAGCGGTTCGTGAGCTTGGGGATAGAGAAATGGAACGGCGCCGAGCAGGAGCACGAGGGGTCGTAGGGATTTGAACATGGAGAAATGCCTCGAAAGGATGTACCTTACCACGTTTCGAGACGTGATGAAAACAAAGGCGCGGAGCGGTTAAGCTCCGCGCCTTTATCCTCGGGCCTGAATGCCGGCCCTTGTTGCGAAACCCAATTTAAAACGAAAATCTCGCGCCGACCTGCACCGCGCGCGGGCCAGCCGAGCCGAAGGTCTGATTGACGCGCTGCGTCGGTTGGCCGAAATTGCAGGAAATGCCGGCCTGACCGCCCTGCTGGCAGACGCTGCCCGCCTTGCCGGTATCGAGGGAAAAAGAATAGCCACTCAAGTTGGCGATGTTGAAGGCGTTGAACATCTCTCCCAAAATCGTAAACCGGTAACGTTCCTTGACGGTGAATACTTTCGTCAGCCGGAAATCCTGAGTGAGGGTCGGATCACCGAACTCGTAATTCTGCGGCAGGATGATCGAGGAGGTGATCGGAGCGCCCTGCGCGTTCTTTGTTCCTACGATGCTCGAATTATACGCATTGACGGCCGCTTGCAATGAGTCCTTTCCGCACGAGGCCGCCAGGCAGCCGTAGGCGAGCCCGGGCAGCGGCTCGTTATTGCCGGCAGGCACAGTGCCGGGCAGATCCAGGCTCGGCACGGTCGGCGTCTGCGGAGTCCGGCTGATGATGGAAGAATTCATGCTGATAGAAAATCCCCACGGCAAGTTGTAGGTGCCGGCGATATTCAGGTTATGATGCGGCAGATATTCCCCGTAACCTGCCATCCAATGCGCGTCGTCCCAGACGGTTTCCGAGAGGGCCTTCTGAAACGCGTAAGACACCTGGAATTGCAAACGATGGGCGAGCCGCTTCTGCGCCTTTACTAGCAATCCATCGTAGACTGCGCGGCCCTCATCAGTCCAAAAAGTGATCGTCCCGGTGGAGCACTCATCGGCTGGGTTGAAATCGGGCTGGCTCTTGCAAAGCGGAATCACCGGAGCCGGAACCGGCGTGCCGAGATAGCGCGCGAACAGGTTCTGATCAACCTCTCCGAGACTGACGTTCTCGCCCTGGCGCCGGGCCCAATCGGCGGTAATTACCATGCCCCAGGGCAGCTCGCGCTGAATCCCGATCGAGGTTTGATAGCTCCGCGCCAGCGGGAAATTCTGGGGATAGATTTCGACGCCTTGTTTGGCGAAATTGATGTTGGGATACGGGAACGGTCCACTGCGCGGCGTATTCGACGGCGCCAGAACCGCGGCCACGCTTGGCAGCTCCTGATTGACGACATTCACGAACTGCCCGATGGTCATGTTGGTGAGAGCGCTTAACGGAAGCGGCGCTCCTTGAGGAATGGGCTGGCCGGTATTGAAATTGATAATCGTGCCCGTGGGATAGGGATTGGTAAAGGCGCTGGCGGCCAAGGTGTTCCGCGCGCTTCCCGGAGGCCCAATGGAGGCCATTTCGCGCAGCTTGTAATATCCCGGCGTGCTGTCCCAGTAAATTCCCGCGCCGCCGCGGATCACGGTCTTGCCGTCGCGGAACGGGCTCCAGGCAAAACCGAAGGCGGGTTGAAACTCTTTGGTGTTGTTTTGTGTGCCGCCCAGATTGTTCGCGCCCAGAATCGGGGCGAGATACTGCGGCCGCGGCACATAGTTGTTATAAAAACCCACCTGCGCATTCCAGGCGAGGCCATAGTTCAGAGTGAAATTCGGGCGGATCTTCCACACATCCTGGAAGTAGGCGCGGTATTGATTCAGATTGCGCGCCTGCGAGTAGTCGTAGGCGGCCGGCGTGGTGACGTTGCCCACACCGATACCGCTGAAGATGCTGCTGTTGATATTCAGTACGGGAAGATTCAAAACGTCGGCGTCGCTTTTGAGTTGCAGGGGCAGCGTGGGGAACAGGGCGCTGAAGGCGGCCTGACCGATCACCGGCAGCAGCGTCTGCCGCACATAGGTCGGCGAAAACGCGCCGACGCACATCGGTGTACAGAACCCCCACAAACCGGCGGAATTGGTCGGATTCAGGTCGCCGCCGAACTTGAACCGGTGCGTGCCCTTTTGCCAGCTTAAGGATTCAATGAATTCGTAGCGCCGCGTATTGCGCGCCTGCGGAGCATTAAAGTTCGGACCCACGGCCGGCATATTGGATCCCAGGAAAGTAAATACATTGGGAAGCGATCCGGCGACGCAGGGCGCCGAGCAATCCGAGGGAAGCGCTTGATTATTATGATTATTCCAATAGTTGTACTGAACCCGGAAGTCGTTCACGATGGTGGGTGTGAAGGTGCTGGTCAACCCGATCATCGCCTGGTCGGCCCAGTTCGTGTTGCGGGCCCAGTTAGAGGGATCGCCAAACTCCAGCGCCTGTCCAAATCCGGCGTTGCCGTCGTGCGAATACCGGAACATCAGATTGTGCTTGGCGCTGATGTGGTCGTCGATCCGCACGCTGATGGTTTTATCGACGTACGGGCTGCCGTAGGTCCCAAGAATTGGGGAGAACGCCGGATCGGTGCTCTGAATGGCTAACGCCTGAACCTGATTCTGATACTCGTAATTGAAGAAGAAAAAGAGTTTATCCTTTTTGATCGGCCCGCCCAGCGAGCCCCCCGGGTTGCGGCGCGCAAAGAAGGGGTTGTTGAGTTTGTTCACAGCGGCGGAATTTGGCCCCTGGGTGAAACAGGCCGGCGCGGCGTTCAACGGGTCGCAGGCGCGGCGCAGCGACGGATACGCGGCCATGTTGTGGTCCCGGAAAAAGAAATACCCGCTGCCGTGGAAATCATTGCTGCCGGAACGGGTCACCATATTGATCGCGCCGCCGGCGGCGATCGGCGTCGCCAGATCGAAATTCACTTCCGAGACCTGAAACTCCTGCACCATCTCCTGGGAGAAATTCATCGAGGACATCCCGCCGCCCACGTCGATATTGTCGGAAACATTACCCCCATCGACGGTGACCACCGTGCGATTGCCCGCGCCCAGCACGCTGACCGTGAAAATCGCGTTGAACTGCGCCGGCGTTCCGGAGCTGATCGTGACGCCGGGCTCAAGCCCGGCCAGTTGCAGATAACTGCGCCCATTGAGCGGAAGATCCTGAATTTCGGCCCGGGGAATCACGCCCTCGACGGTGTGGCTCTCATAATTGATCTGCGCCGTCGCCGCTTCCACCGTTACCGTCTCGGCGGCCGTGCCAATGGACATCGGCATGTTGACCTGCGTTTCCCCGCCCACCGTGAGAGTGGCGTCGCGGACCGAAATTTTAAATCCCCGCGCCTCTACTTTGATCGAATAATCTCCCGCCGGCAGTGCCGGAGCGCTGTACAAACCCTCGGAATTCGTCGTTGCGGCGCGCGCTACCCCCGTCGCTTTATTCGTGATCGTTACCGTCGCGTTGGGAATCACAGCTCCCGACTCATCGGTAACGATGCCGGTGATCACGCCGGTTGGCGCCTGGCCCGGCAGCAAGGCCGCTAATCCTAAAAGCGCCGCGCAAAGAGTGCAAGTCCAACGTTTCGACATGGTACGTTTTCTCCTGAAGCCGAAGTTCAGAACTCCCCGCAAATGGAGGGGTTCCGCCCGCGGCAATGACCGACCGTCCGGTAGGAAAACCCCACCATTCCGGTTGAGTTTATATCTGATCCGCTTTCTTGTCAACGTTTTTTATTATTTCATGGAACGCGCGCCAACCCGGGGACAGGCGGCTTGCGCAGGCAGTTTTGCAGTATGCTAGGGCTGATATGCAGACCCGATTTTTTCTCGGATTCCTGATGGGCTGCGCCCTCCTGCCGGGCCAGATCCGGACCAATGTGACGCCGGGACACCGTTATCCGCGGCTGGTGGTGCGCGGAGCGCTGGTGGTGGATGGCAGCGGAACCCCGGCCTCCGGACCCAAGGATATCGTGATCGAGAATAACATGATCACCGACATAGTTCCGCTCGACGCGGTTGCTTTGTCGCGCGGCGATGCAAGAAGGCCCGCCGGCGATATCGAGATTGACGCCACCGGAAAGTACGTGCTGCCGGGACTGATTGACGCGCACGCGCACACGCAGGACGAGCGCGGAGGCATTCCGCAGCCACAGCAATACGAGCTGAACATCTGGCTGGCCTGCGGCATCACCACGGTGCGCGACGTCGGCAGCGATACGAAAAAGACGCTCGAGTTGCGGAAGCGCAGCGAAGAAGGAACGGCCGCCGCCCCGCGGATGTTCGTGTATCCGATGCTGGGCTCGCCGAAATCGCCTGAAGCGGCGCGGCAGCGGGTTCGCGATTTCAAAGCGATGGGCGTGGACGGCATGAAGTTCATCAGCATCAACCGCGAAATCATGGAAGCGGCCGCCGATGAATCGCATAAACTCGGTTTGCGAATCGCTCACCATGCCGGCGTCGAGGACGTGAACGCCTGGGACGATATAAAATACGGCACCACCAGCATCGAGCACTGGTACGGCATCCCCGATGCCGCGCTCGACGACGGCGTCCAGCATTTTCCGGCGACATTCAATTACAGCAACGAAGCCGACCGTTTTCGTTACGGCGGGCGATTGTGGCGCGAGGCGAATCCGGAGAAATTGTCGAAGGTACTGCAAGCGATGGTCGACGCGGGAGTCGCCTGGGACCCGACGCTAAGCATCTACGAAGCGAGCCGTGACGTGCAGCGCGCGCGCACGCAGCCCTGGTTCAAGGATTATCTGCATCCCGTTCTCGAAAAATATTTCGAGCCGAATCCGGCCAATCACGGCTCGTATTTCGATCACTGGACCTCCACCGACGAGGCGTATTGGAAGGAGAATTACCGGATCTGGGAGGCCGCGCTCAAGGAATTCGGGCGCCGCGGAGGCATCATCGGCGTGGGCGACGACGCGGGCTTCATTTATTCGATGTACGGCTTTGGCTTAATCCGCGAGCTGGAGTTGCAGCAGGAAGCCGGCTTTCCGCCGCTCAAGGTGATCGAGCACGCGACGGTGAACAACGCCAAAATTCTCGGGCGCGAAAAGGACCTGGGCAAGGTTCGTCCCGGCTATCACGCCGATCTGATCGTGGTGAACGGCAATCCGCTCGATGATTTCAAGGTTCTTTATCCCACCGGGATCGATTCCTGGGTGAACGGAAAAATGGTTCATTCCGGCGGAATCGAGTGGACCATTAAAGACGGAATCCCCTATCACGGCCCCACGTTGATGAAGGAAGTAAAAGACATGGTGGCCGAGGCCCGCGCGCGGCAAAAATCGACAAGCGGCGCGAGATAACCGATGCGTTTCAGGAGCCGGAAATCAGAAGCCAGAAGGGCGGCCGGTGCTATTCTGGCTACTGACTTCCTGATTCTTTGAACATGACCCGCTTCGATTTCCGTCCCCGCACCCGCGTGTTATTCGGCGAAGGCGAATTTGCGCGATTGGGCGAAGTCGCGCGCGAGCTGGGCGCCACCCGGTGTTTGCTGGTGGGCGACCGCGGCATGGTCGATCTGGGATACGCGGCCGAAGCGGCGCGCTCGCTCAAGGCGCGGCGCATGGAAGTGACCGTATTTCACGATTTCGACACCACCACGGCCGAGGCGGTCGAGGCCGGCGCGGAGGTGGCCAGACCGCATAATATCGATCTGATTGCCGCGGTCGGCGGCGGCAGTTCCATGGATTGCGCCAAGGCGATAAATTTCGTCCTCTCCAACGGCGGCACGATTCGGGATTATTGGGGCTATGGGAAAGCGTCGCGGCCGATGCTGCCCATGATCGCTGTTCCCACCACCGCCGGAACCGGAAGCGAAGCGCAGAGCTACGCCGTCGTTTCCGATCGCTCCGTAAAAATGGTGTGCGGCGATTCGAAGGCGGTGTTTCGCGTGGCGATTCTCGATCCGAAGCTGACGGTGACGCAGCCGCGAGCGCTCACGGCGGCGGCCGGATACGACGCCATCTCGCACGCGATCGAAACGCTGGTGAGCACGCGGCGCACGGCGATCTCGGAATGTTTTTCGCGATCGGCGTGGCGGCTGTTGAACGAAAATTTCGAGCGCGTGCTGAAAAATCCGGAGGATCTGGACGCGCGCGGCGCGATGCTGCTCGGCGCGCATTTCGGCGGACTTGCAATCGAAAATTCGATGCTCGGGGCGGCGCACGCCTGCGCCGGTCCGCTGACCGAGCATTACCCGATCCCGCACGGCCAGGCGATCGCGCTGCTGCTTTCGCACGTCGTCGAATGGAACAGCGGCGCCGTCGGACGGCAGTATGACGAGCTCCACGCCGGCAATCTGGCGAAACGCCTGCGCGAGCTCGCCGAGATCGCCGGGCTTCCGGTGAGTTTGCAGGATACGCCGGTTCGCCAGGAGGCGCTGCCCCGGCTGGCCGAAGAAGCGGCCTCGCAGTGGGCCGGAAAATTCAATCCGCGTCCGTTTGACGCCGCTGCGGCGCTGGAGATTTATCGAAGCGCGTATTAAAGCCAGCGTCCGCGACGCGTTAGAATATGAGATTCCGCGCGGTCTTCGCGGGCCATCATGAAAGCTCTGGTCAAAAGCAGGCGCGAGCCCGGATTGTGGCTCCAAGAGATTGAAGCGCCGAGACCCGGAATCAACGACGTCCTCGTTCGTGTCCGGCGCGCGGGCATTTGCGGCACCGACGTTCACATTTATAACTGGGACGATTGGGCGCAGCGCACGATTCCCGTTCCGATGGCGATCGGTCATGAGTTCGTGGGCGAAATTGTCGAAGTTGGCTCGAACGTCAACGATTTTCATCCGGGCGATATCGTCAGCGGCGAAGGGCATGACCTGCGGGCGCTGCCGGAACTGCCTGGCCGGGCGCCGCCATCTTTGCGCGCACACCCTGGGCGTCGGCGTGAACCGGCCGGGCGCTTTCGCCGAATATATCGTGCTGCCGATGTCGAATATCTGGCGGCATGCGCCGTCAATCGATCTGGATATCGCGGCGATTTTCGATCCTTTCGGCAACGCGGTGCACACCGCGCTGTCGTTTCCGGTGCTGGGCGAGGACGTGCTGATCACCGGCGCGGGTCCGATCGGGCTGATGGCGGCGGCCGTGGCGCACCACGCCGGTGCGCGATTCCTGGTGGTGACGGATCTGAATCCCTTCCGCCTGGAGCTCGCAAAGAGAATGGGCGCGACGGTCGCCTTGGATATTTCCAAGGGAACGCTGGCCGATGTGCAGCGGCAGCTCGGGATGACCGAGGGTTTCGACGTCGGCCTGGAGATGTCGGGCAACGCGCAGGCGTTTCGCGACATGCTCGCCAACATGAGCCATGGTGCGAAAATCGCGATGCTCGGCATTCCCGATCAGGAAATGTCCATCGACTGGCGGACCGTCATCTTCAACATGCTGACCATCAAGGGAATCTACGGCCGGGAGATGTACGAGACCTGGTACAAGATGACCGTCATGCTGCAATCCGGTCTGGATATTCGCCCGGTGATCACCCATCGCTTTCACTACACCGAGTTTGAAAAAGGCTTTCAGGCGATGATTAGCGGCGATTCGGCCAAAGTCATCCTGTCTTTTGAGTAGGGTCGCCTGAGGCTCGTGTAGCGTCAAATCGAGTGAGGGATCGTATGTTGAAGAAGCTTGGGATTCCAACACTCGCGCTGACGGCGATGCTTGCGCTGGGCTCGGCGGCTCCGGCGCGGGCGGGCGTGCATTTTGGAGTGGGAATCGGCGTTGCGCCGGTAGTTCCGGTTCCGTACGTGGCGCCGTATCCATATGCCTATGCGCCGCCGTATCCGTATGATTATTACGGATGAAACGCATAGAGGCGGCTTCTGGGCGATCTCACCGCGGCCGATCCGCTATTTTTTTCGCTTCTTCCGGACCGGCGCGGCGCCGGGTTCGGGGACGGAGAAGAGATCGTCGGTCAGATCGGTGTTAAACTTCACCGAATCGGAGAACATCTCGTAGATTTTCTCGCCGTTGCGCTCGCGATGAATCTCGTGCGGCCACTGAATGCCGTCGGATTCCTGATAGCGGGAATAGAGCGTTACTTCCTGATCCTGATCCTTGTATTGCGGATTTATCCTCTTGTACGCCTGACGGATAGGCAGGTGAGTGGTTTGATTGAAACTGACGGTCACCAGCCGATCCTGCGAATCCGTGATATCGACCACGTCGGCCGACTGATTTTCAACCACGTCGCTGCCGCGCGATTCGAAAATCATGCCGGGTTCCTTCAAACGAATTCGAAGAATGTAAAAAATATTCCGCAGCGTCGTTTCGCGGTAGCGGGCGAGCTGGTCCGGCTCCAGTTCTTTCGCGCCGCGCCAGGTGACGTTCCAGCCGCCGTTTTCGGTGAAAAGCACGTAGGAATCTTCGTCCTTTCCAAAGGCCTCGCGCTCGCGCTGGGCGATTTCCGAGCCGGTCTTATCGGGAGCGACGCTAATATATCGCGTATAGATGGCGGCGATGGAGAGCCCGCTGATCTCGTCGCGATAGTAGGAAAACGCCCGCCCCCTTTCGACCCGGTCCTCCATCGTCAGGAATTTTTGCCCGCCGAGCGCCTGTAGGGCGGCGTCGATGACATTTTTCCCCTTCACTTCGGCCGGAGTTTGCGCGAAACAACTCCAGGAGAAAAGAAAGGCGGCCGGCATCAGCCGCCGGTACATCCAGTTCATGGCCTCCTGCTCAGATCCTCAGCTTTGATTCCGGAGTTGACCTGGTACTCCTCAATCGTGATGTCCGCGAAATGTTTTCCGCTTTGAATGACCGTTTTCTGATAGGGCAGCTTCACGCCGCCGGTATCGCGCCAATCTAAAAGCACCTCATCGACCGCCGCCGGACCTTCCTGATACGACTCCTTGACCGGCAAGCCGGTGGACGCGTCGAATTGCAGCTTAAGGACGTGGCCATCGCCGGAAATCTCAACCGTGTCCTCCGCTATGGCGTTCACCTTGAGCGAAGCATCATGATCGGCAAGGATCGCATGCGGCAGATTCCGGAACAGCACGCCGCGAATCTGCTGGACCACTTGCGGCGGCATCGGCTGCTGGCCTTGCGGCGTCATCTGCCATCCGGTCTTTCCATCCGAATAGGTGCTGATTTTTCCGAAGGGCAGCTCCAGATCCTGGCGGAAGTAGGACGGCAGCAGATAGCGGTTGTGCTGCTTCATCTTGATTCCGCCGGCGCTTGCGTCCATCGCGAATTCCACCGCTTCAGAAATGTCGCGAATCGCGGCCAGCTTGTCCGCTCCGCCCATGGCCTGCTGCGCGCGCTGGAGCAACTCGCGGCCATGAGCGAGGCTCGCGGCATCGGATCTGCCGGTGTCCTGTTTCGGCTCGGGAATGGTGAGATCGATCGGCGTCACTTTTCCGAGCGCGGTCAGCGGCTTTCCGAAATCCTTGGGATTGCCGACGGCGACGATGGTCAACTGATCCGTGCGGAAGTGATCTTTGGCGACGCGCAGCACATCCTCGCGCGTCACCGCTTCCACCGCCTTGCGATATTCGAACAGAAAATCCTTGGGATAGTTGAAATATTCGTAGCGCAGCACGCGATTCAGCGTCTTGGCGGGGCTATCGAAAAAGAAAACGAAGCTGTTAAGCACGCTGTCCTTCGCCTCGGCCAGCTCGCGCTCGGTGACTTCGCTTGTGCGCATTTTTTCGACTTCAGCCTTGATCGCCTCGATCGTTTCCGTCGTGGATGCGGATTTGGTGCTGCCTTCGATGCGCAGCGTGCCGGGGTGATTATAATTGGCCGCCCACTCGGCCTGAATCGCGTAGGCGTAGCCGAGCCTGGTCCGGATCTGCGACATCAGGCGGCTGGTGAATCCCTGGCCCAGAATGTTCGCGGCGACTTCCAGCGCTGCGTAATCCTTATCACGCAGCGTGCCGCCGAGCTCGCCGAGCGCGAAGAAAGTCTGCGTCACATCGCCTTTTTCAGCCAGATAAATCCCGGGCGCGGGCCTGGCGTTCATCGCCGGAAACGCCGGAACCGGAGGCTGTTCCGTTTTCCAATCGGCGAAAAGTTTTTCCAGCCGGTCCTTCATTTCGGCCGATGAAAAATCGCCATACACGGCGAGCATGATATTTTTCGGGAAATAATAACGCTGGTAAAACGCGATCAGATCCTCGCGCTTGATGTGATTCAGATCGGCGTACTCGATCTCCCACCCATACGGCGTGTCCCGGCCGTAGACGATGCTGAGCAGCTCGCGATCGGGAATCGCCTGCGCGTCGTCGTTTCGCCGCGCGATGGAGCTGCGAAGCTGATCGAGCTCCAGATCGATCTTGTCCTGGCGAAATTCGGGATGCGCCAGCACATCCTTGAACGTGTCGAGCACCTGGCCGGCCGACTCCTTCAGCGCGGAAAAAGAAACCGTGGCGCTGGTTTCGTCCATGCCGCTCTCCACCGATCCGGCGACGTTTTCAAGCTGCTCGTCGATCTGGTCGCCGGTTTTCGACTGGGTTCCCCCGGATCGCATCACGTCGGCGGTCACCTGGCTCAGACCCTTTTTATCAGGGGGATCGAACAGGTTGCCGGTGCGGACGATCGCGACGCCGGAGATCAGCGGCAGCTCATGATCCTCCAGCAGAAAGACGCGCATTCCGTTGGAGAGCGTGAACGTTTGCGGCTCCGGAATTTTCGGCTGCGCCAGCGGAGGATACTTCAGGTCCTTATAAGACGGGACCGGCTGCGCGAACATGGCCGCCGCGCTAACAAGCATCAGCAGTGGAGCGCGGCGGGTCATTTCGAGGCTCCTTCGGCCGGCGCGTAGGTGTAGGCAACGGTTTTGGTTTCCTCGATCAGATATTTTCGCGCGGCGCGCTGCACGTCTTCGGCGGTGACTTTGTTGTAATCCTCAATCTGGGTGAACAGCTTGCGCCAGTCGCCGTATGCCACGTAGTAATTGCACAGCTCGGCCGCCAGGCCGCCGTTATCGGCGAGCTTGCGAATCAGCGCCGCCCGCAGCGTGGTTTTGACGCGCGCCAGCGTTTCCGCGTCCACTGGTTCTTTTTTGGCGCGGTCGATGATGGCGTACAACGCTTTTTCGTTCTCCTCGACGCCGTGGCCCGAGCTGGGGACGACATAGAAGAGGAACAGCGACGGATATTTTCCGCTGGGGAAAGTCGCCTGCGTGCCCACGGCGAGAGCAATCTTTTTGTCGCGAACCATTTCTTTATAAAGGATGCCGGTCCGGCCCTCCGAGAGTACATCGCTGAGCACGTCGAGCGTGGCGTCATCGGGCGAGTATTGATCGGGGCGCTTATAGGCGATCGCCAGAAAGGGCTGCGCGGGCGAGGCCACGGCGACTCGTTTTTCGCCCTCCTGTCTGGGCTCGACCGTGCGAACCAGCGGCGGAATGGGGCCGCGCGGCAGGCGTCCGAAGTATCGTTCGGCCATGCGCCGGGCTTCGGCGGGATTCACATCGCCGGCGATTCCGATGGTGATGTTGTTGGGAGTGTAATAAATTTTGTAAAAGGCTTCGGCCTCGGGACGGCGGAAATTATCGATGTCGCTGGCCCAGCCGCCGGGCATGTTGCGGTAGGGATGAGCTTCAAAGGCGGTGGCCAGCAGCGCCTCCAC
>JAJPHS010000031.1 GCA_021325175.1 Terriglobia bacterium | reverse complement strand
TGCGCATTTTGCACCACTTGCATCAACAGCAGAAAGTACAATCCTAAAGCCACCACCACGCCGACGAATCCATGTTCCTCGGCGAAGGCGGAAAAAATGAAATCCGTGTGCGGCACGGGCAAAAAACGAAGCTGCGTCTGCGTGCCCTGCGTCACGCCGGTTCCCCACATCCCGCCATGCCCCACCGCGATTTTCGACTGGATCACCTGATAACCCCGCCCGCGAGGATCGGCGGAGGGGTCGACGAACGTGGTCAGCCGCGCCCGCTGATAATCTTTCAACACATACCAGCACGCGGGAACGGCAAGCGCGCCGATGACCGCAACGGCTGCCAGATAACGCCATCGGATCCCCGCCAGCAGGACCCCTCCGGCCAGAATCGGCAAATAGGTGCTGCCGGTGCCGAAATCCGGCTGGCTCATCACCAGCGCCGTGGGAATCCCGACCAAGCCTCCTAATTTCAGTAAATCCCGAAGACCGATCCCCTCGCTTTTCAGCTCCGAGAGGTAGCGGGCTATCAGTAATATTATCACTATTTTTTCGAACTCAGACGTCTGGATCTGCACGCCCGTTCCCGGAATCGTGATCCACCGGCGGGAATGAAATACTACATCGCCGATGGCGAACGTCAGCAGAAGCGCGCCGATCGAAGCGCAATAAAGAAGCGGAACCTGGCCCAGCAGCGTGTGATAGTCGATAAAAGTAACCATCCACATCAGGGCGAGACCGATCCCGATCCATACAATCTGCTTCCACCAGGCGTTATGCCATTTGGTGGCGTGCGTGGCCGAGTAAATTTGCAGGACGCCGAGGCCGCAGATGATCAGGGAAATGATCAGCAACGGCCAATCGAGGTCGCGGAAACTGCGATATCGCGCCACGGTTGGATATAGTGTAGCGCGAGAAAATTGTATTCACAAAATTGAAGTTCTTCGCTGGGAAAATGCCACAATCGGGGCGCGGCTAACCGATCGGCTGCAATTCCAGCGTGGCCTGGCCCGCCGGACCGTTGTAGATCAGCTCGATCGTATGGATGCTCTTGGATTTTCCGCCATAGCGGAAATACAGCAGCCCGGCTTGCGGGAGCTGGCGCTCGCCTTCCTCTAGCGACGCTTTTAATGCTTTCTCCGCCATCGACCTTTGAAGCTCCAGCGGGATGTGGACCGGCGGGGGCGGTCCGTTTTCCTGATTTACGCCCGTGCCGCCGATGGAGGTTTTGGATTGCTTTGCCCCCTGCTGCTCCGGCGGCTGCCAATCCGGATCGCGGAGGTTGCTGTTGACCCGCACCGAAGGCTCGCTCGGGATCGGTTTCCGGCCGTTGATGCGCAGCGAAAACTGATCCGGGGAAAGCTGGAGCTTGGTCCCCTCCGGACCGTACAGCGCCACCTCGACCACCACCCAGTCGTCGGTGGTCAGCATTTTCTCAGGCGTAGTGACAAAGTGTCCGGCAAAATCGGCCGCGATGGTGATCTTGCCGACATCCTTGTGCGCCTGATAATCGCCGGGAGTGGCGCGCGGCGGGACTCCTTCGGCGCGAACCTCCCGGGGCGGCGCGGTCTGCGCGAAAACCATCGCCGAAGCGAGCAAAATCAGCGAAACGGATCGCAATCCAGAGGACATTTCTCTGTCACCTTAACATAGCCGCGTCACCTTGCAATGGCCGGCCGGCGAAAACCTTGGCCGCTCCGCATCCGGTCCGCCCATCGCAGGTAGCGCAGCAGCTCCCGCCGATTCCGCCACGCGAACCGGCAAAAATCGCGCGCCGTGATTTTTTCCGCATGCCAGCCTTCATAAGTCTCGATCCGCCAGCGCAAATACGGGCTCCGCCACGGCCGCAGTCGATAGCCTTTGCTAAAAATCCACAGCAGAGAGATCACTGCTTGACCAGCGATGCGCCCGGCTTCGGTCGCGCCGGCGGCTCCGGCGTCGCGTAATATCCATTGCGGGTGCGAACCGTGGGGTTGCCAAATCCTTTGACGAGAACGCTTATTTTGCGGAAGCTTCCATCCATATTGGGATTGGACGGCAGATAGCCGAGGATATATTGATTGCGAATCTCATGCGCGATTTGCGGCGTGATCCGGTCAATCTCGGGCAGATCCTTCGGATAATAAATATTGCCGCCGGAAGCCTCGGCCAGCGCCTTCAGCGCGCGCTTGGCTTTGGATGCCTCGCGCGGCTCTTCCTCGTTCAGCAGGCCGATCGAATAAATCAGCACCTCGCTTTGCCGCGCCTTGCGCACCAGTTGCTCCAGCGATTCGTTGCTGGTATTGTCGTTGCCGTCGGTCACCACCAGCAGGACTTTCTTGTCTTTCTTGGCGTTCTCCCGCAGATAATCGATCGACATGCTGATGGCGTCGCGCATCGCCGTTCCGCCCTTGGCGTCGATCTTATCGAGCGCCTCTTCGAGTTTTTTCGGATCGCTGGTCAGCGGGCAATCCAGATACGCGTCGTCATTGAAGTTGACGATGAACACCTCATCCTGCGGATTGGAGGCGTGGACCAGCGCCATCGAGGCGGCCGCCACTTTCGCGCGTTTTTCCCGCATGCTGCCGCTGTTATCGATGATGATGCCCATCGAGACCGGCACATCCTCGCGGCGAAACAGGTTCAGCGTCTGCTCCTGCCCGTTTTCGTAAACGTGAAACGCCGATTCAGGAATGTTGGTGAGCAGCTTTCCGTTCTTATCCGCCACCGTGGCGTGCAAAACCACCTGGTTGGTTCCGGTCCGGAAAGTTGGAGTTTCATCCTGCGCCGCGGCGGCCGGCGGATTTTGCGCCGCCAAAATACAGCTCAAAAAAAAACTGGGGAAAAAAAGGAAGGAGCTACTGAGAAGGCGCATAATATCCCGTGCGGAAGGCCGCTTTGAGCTGAGGCAAACCCGTCGTTTTTACCAACTTCACCATCACGCGCCGGTATTTCCCGTCGCGGTTTTTATTTTTGGGCGAATAGCCGATCACGTACTGATTCCTCAGCTCGATGCCGATTTTGGCCGCCACGTCCGGCAGCTCCGCCAGGTTATCCACCGCGAAATGCCGCCCGCCGGTCTGCTCGGTAATCTCACTCAGCAGCGCCGGACCCGAAAGTTCCTCCGGCGTTCGCCCGCGCGATGCCAGCGGCTCGAAGATCCCGATCGCGTAGATCTGGACGTCGGCTTCCCGCACCGCGTTCTTCACTTCACTCTCAGTATAGCGGCTCGAATTATCGCCGCCATCGGAGATGATCAGAATCGCCTTCCGCGGATTGCGCGCCTTCTTCATCTGATTTATTGCCATGTAGACGCCGTCCAGCAGCGCCGTGCGGCCCCTGGACTGCACGAATGTCAGCCGGTTCTGGATCTCTTCGGTATCGGCGGTGAACGGCACCACCAGCTCCGGACGGTCATTGAACTGAATGAGGAAAAATTCGTCCTCGGGATTGGCGGTTTTCATGAATTGCGCCACCGCCTCGCGCGACTTTTGCAGCTTCGCCCCCATGCTCCCGCTGGTATCAAACACGATGCCTACCGACATCGGAGCGTCTTCGCTCGAAAATTGCGCGATCTCCTGCTCGACTTTATCCTCGTAGATTTTGAAATTTTCTTTATCGAGCCCGGTGACGAAACGGCTCATCGGATCCGTTACAGCGACCGGGATCAAAACCAGAGTCGAATCGATCCGGATATTGGCGCCCCGCTCCGGCCGCGTCTCCGCCGCTTTTTCCGGCCCGTGCCGGGGAGTGATGTTCACGGTATCTTGCTGCGCCCGGGCCGCGGGAAGCGCCGCCGTGAAAACAAAAACTGTCAGACCGAGCGTTAGAAAAGAACGCATACCCTCACCGATCTGCACCCAGTATACAGCGGGCAGCGGCGGCCAGCCGCGCGCCGCTACACCGGCGCGAGCTCGCGATAGTGCTTCCGCGCGCGGTGGAAAATCTCCTCGGATTGCTCCGGAAAATGTTTTCGCACCCACAGCGCGATGCTCTCTCCACTGGGTATGACGGCCCAGGCGGAACGGCCGTTTGCGGACTTTGTCGTTTCAAACCGCGCGCCGATCCGGCCAGCCTCGCCGAGCACCTCATCGAGCGCGCGCCGTATCGCCGTTTCAAGACGCCCTTCCGACTCGCTCGGAATCATGTGGGTGTGGGTCGACAGAATCCCGTCGAGCGCCGCCGGCTGAAAATCCCCGCCCAGCGGGTCGATCGAATAGCCGCAGTACAGGCTAAAGCCGGCCGCAGGCGATCGCGACATGCTGAAAAACGAGCGGCTGAGCAGCCGGTTCCAGAGCTGCTCCAGACGGATCGCGGCGGCGTGCTGCCGCGATTTCCACAATATGTTGACCAGGTCGCCGTAGGCGAGGAGCCCGCCGCCGTCATTGCTTTCGCGCAGCTCCTCCACGGTGCGGCCGATGACTTCCTTGAACCGGTCCCAGTCCGGCTGGCCGCGTACCATCAGGCGCCCCAGCGTTTCGGCGGAGTCGAAAAAGCGGATGGATCGAGCTTCGGGTCCGATCTCCTTCGCAAAAGCATCGCGATGCCGCGCGTTAGCGACCACCAGCGCGGCGTCTCCCTTCCGCAAGCCCTCGCTCAGGAAGCGGCCCACGTTGCGAACCAGCTCGGCGTCCTCGCCTTCCTTGTAAAGCTGCACCAGATGCCCATCCGAGTGCGGCTGCTCCACGATTTTTTCCCAAGCCAAAAACACGAAAACCTGAGTAAAGACTAGATCTCCGGCAGCGGTTTGCGTTTCAGGAAAATTCGTCCGGTGCGGAAAATTCAGAATGCCGGGTTCTCAGCGCTCCGGGAGGGAAAAACAGAACACGCTTCCCCGCCCGGGGGTGCTTCGCTCCAGCCAGATTCGTCCACTATATTGCTCCACAATGCGCTGGCAGATCGCCAGGCCGATGCCGCTGCCCGGATATTCCTCGCGCGTGTGCAGGCGCTTGAACAAGCCGAAGATCTGCTCGCCATACCGCAAATCGATGCCGATCCCGTTATCGGTTACCGAAAAAACCCACCATCCATGTTCCCGCCGCGCGGCGATGTGCACCGCCGGATTTTCGCCGCTCCGATATTTGAGCGCGTTGCCGATCAGGTTTTGAAACAGTTGCGCCAGGTGGACCTGGTGGATCGCCAGGCGCGGCAGCGGATCCGAGGTGACGCGCGCGCCGCTCTGCTCGATGCGGCTCTTGAGGTTCATCAGCACTCCCGCCAGCACTCCATTGGCATCGACCTCGGTGCGCGGCGATCCCATCTGCTGCGTCGCGCGAGCATAGGCCAGCAGATCGCGCACCAGGTTCTCCATCCGCTGCGCGCCCTTCAGAATCCCGGCGAGAAATTTTGTCGTCTCTGCGGGAACCGCGGCGTCGTTCAAGGCGCGTTGCAGCAACTGCGCGCTCAAGGAGACATTTCGCAGCGGCTCCTGAAGATCGTGGCTGGCCGAATAGGCGAACGTTTCCAGATCCTTGTTGGCCCGCCGCAGATCCTCGTTTGACCGCTTGAGCTCGCCTTGCGCCCATTCAGCCTGCTCCAATAATCGCGCGTGATCGAGCGCGATGGCCGCTTGCGCCGCGATCCCCTGCACGACCGATTGCTGGCGATCGCTGAAGTGGCACGCTTCGGAGTGTCCCAGAAACAGCCCGCCCAGAACATCGCCGCCCGGGGAAATGATCGGCGCGGCGAGGCTCGCGCGAATCGGCTCCGCACCGGAGCTGGTATTAAAGTAAGGACCGTATTCAAATTCCCGGCTCAAGTCGGTAGAGCGCGTCGCCGTCTCGCCGCAAAGCATGGAGCCGAAAATCGCGTTCGCCCCCGCACCCGGTGAGAACGCATCGGCGCGCGGCCCGGCGGGGGTAAATCGCACTTCGGGTTCGTTTCCTCCGTTGAGCCCGCGCCGGAAGAAGCAGCCGACTTCAGCGCCGGTAGCTTGCGTGGCGGCCGCGATCACGCGCTCGAGCAGCTTGTCCGGATCGCGCTCGGCCAGCAGCATGCGGCCGATGCCGTTCAACAACTCGGCCATCCCGCGCGCCTCGCGCTCCGCCTTTTTCCGTTCGCCAATGTCGTGCAGCAGCACGGCAATACCTTCGGAAGTGGGATGCACGTTCACTTCGATCCACAAATCGCGGGGCCTAACGTATGTTTCAAAACGCACGCCGCGTTCGCGGAGCGAGCGCATCAGATCCTCTTTATCCGGGATCTCCTCGGCGCCAGGCAGAGCTTCCCAGAACGGACCACCCAACAGTTCGGCGCGCCCGCGGCCGGCCATCGCCTCCAGAGCGCTGTTCACGTAAAGGAAACGCCATTGTCGATCAAGCAGCGCCGCCGCATCGCTGGTGTTTTCCAGAACTTCCAGCGCGCGAACGGCTTCCATTGAACTGCCGCGGGATGCAAATTCCACCGTCACAGGGTTCAACCATGATTATCGCCATAGATTTCGTCTCCGGCAAAAGCTTTCAAATTCGAATGGCTAAAAAATGACGGGCGCGGCGCCGGACCTACGACGCGATGCTGTTGTGCTCGCCAAGCGCGGGGACGCGGGTTTCGCTCCGGCCCGGCGTCTCGCCAAGTGCGGGAATCGGCGAGGCGGGATAATGGCGGATCGCGTCCTTGAGGTTTCGCACCGGCGCGACACAGCAATCTTTTTCGCCAAGCCGCGCGAACCACTCTTCGGCGGTCGCGGCCGCGAATTTTTCGGCGAGCGCACGCTTCATCTCCGATTGCCGAGCCTCGCCGGCATATTGATCGGCGATGAAATCTTCGCGACCCAGCTCGCGGCAGAGATTCGACCAGAACTTCGGCTCCAGCGCGCCGACGGTCAGGTAAGATCCGCGAGCGGCGGCGTAAATCTGATAGCAGGCGTAGCGGCCGCTCAGCGGATCGTCGCCGCGCCTCGGCGGCTGGCCCGTCGCGCGCCAGAAAGAGACCGGAACCGCCATCAGCGCGGCCGAGCCGTCGAACATCGAAACATCGACGCGCTGGCCGCGGCCGGTGCGATGGCGGGCTTCCAGCGCGAGCAGAATTCCGATCACCGCCTGCATCGAGCCGCCCGCCAGATCGGCGATCTGAATCCCGGCAAGCACCGGCGGACCGTTTTTAGCGCCCATCAGATCGAGCACGCCGGAGAGCGCAAGATAATTTATATCGTGTCCAGCCAGGTGTGAAAACTCGCCTTGGCGGCCGTAGCCGGTCAGCGCGGCGTAAATGATCCGCGGATTCACGGCGCGCAGAACCTCGTAACCGAATCCGAGGCGGTCCATCACGCCCGGACGAAAGCCCTCGATCAGCACGTCGGCGCGCGCGGCGAGGCCAAGCATCTTTTCGCGGTTTTTGACGTCTTTTAGATCGATTTCGACGCTTTTTTTGCCGCGATTGGTGAATTCAAATACGGGCGGGAAGGCGGAGCGGGCATAATCGCCGGTTCCGGGCTGCTCGATCTTGATCACCTCCGCACCGAAATCGGCCAACCATTGCGTGGCGAACGCGCCGGGCAAAAGGCGCGTCAGATCCAGCACAGTGATTCCTTCGAGAGCTCTCATTTGCGGGTCTTCACCATCATCAGCGCGGTGTAGACGATCACCGGTTTGCCGTCCTGATTCAAAACCGTGTTTTCGAGCGCAACCACGCCGCGTTCGGCGTTCTTCAATTGCTTTTCGACCACCCGGCGCGAAACGCGCACGGTATCGCCGATAAATACCGGCGCGGTGAAGCGAAGCTTATCGACGCCATAGAACGCGACCACGGCTTCCCAATCGCCGGTCATCTGCATCATCAGACCGGTGGAGATGCTGAAAATCAATGCGCCGTGCGCGATGCGCCGCCCGAACGGGCCGTTTTTGGCGTATTCCTCGTTCATATGAAGCTCGACGAAGTCGCCGGAAAGGCCTGCGAAATTCACGATATCGGATTCGGTAATCGTGCGGCCGCGAGAAACCGCAACGCTACCGAGCTCGTAATCTTCAAAATACAAGCCGTCCTCCCCAAGTAGGTTATAATCGCACTTCTATGCGAAACAAAGTCACGGTAGTGGGCGGCGGGAACGTCGGCGCAAGCTGCGCTCTGACACTCGCCTTCAAGGAAATCGCCGATATTGTTCTGGTCGATGTGATCGAAGGAGTGCCCATGGGAAAGGCGCTCGATATGCTCCAAACCGGACCTATCGAAGGCTATGACGTGCGCGTCACTGGCGCCAACGATTACGGGCCGACGGCGAACTCGGACGTGGTTGTGATCACCGCGGGCCTGGCGCGCAAGCCCGGAATGAGCCGCGACGATCTGCTGTTGGCGAATTATGAAGTGGTGAAGTCCGTTACCGAACAGGTGGTGAAGCATTCGCCGAACGCCATTCTGGTGCTGGTGACCAATCCGCTGGACGCGATGTGCTGGGTGGCCTACAAAGTTTCCAAATTCGCCAAGAATCGCGTGATCGGGATGGCGGGCGTGCTCGATTCGGCGCGCTTCAGAACGTTTATCGCCGCGGAGCTGAACGTGTCGGTGGAGAACGTGACCGCGGTGGTGATGGGCGGCCACGGCGACACGATGGTTCCGGTGGTGCGGCTTTCCAGCGTTTCCGGGATTCCGCTCACAGAGCTGATGCCGCAAGACACGCTCGATCAGATTGTCGAGCGCACGCGCAACGGCGGAGCGGAGATCGTGAAGTATCTCAAGAGCGGCAGCGCCTATTACGCGCCCGCGGCGGCCGCCGTGGAGATGGTTGAATCGATTCTGAAGGACAAGAAAAAAGTCCTGCCGTGCGCGGCGTATCTTGAAGGCGAGTACGGGATTCACGGGCTGTTCGTCGGCGTTCCGGTGAAGCTGGGGCGCGGCGGAATCGAAAAAATTTATGAGATTCGCCTGGAGGAGAGCGAGAAGGCGATGCTCAACAAAAGCGCCGCGTCGGTGCAGGAATTAATCGACGTGATCAAGCCCAAAATCGGCTAGAAGGGCTACTCGATGCCCATCTGCGCCAACCGATAGCGCAGCGCGTTGCGCGTCAACCCGAGCAATCTCGCCGCCTGGCTCTTGTTCCCGTTGGCGCGCTTCAACGCCTCGCGAATGATGGACTGCTCGTATTCATCGAGCGTCATTCCTTCCGGCAGAAAATGATCGGAGCCCGCCGGACGCGAGCGGGCGGCGGCGGTGTCGATGCGGATATCCTCGGCTTCGACGCGAGGGCCGCGCGCCAGAAGAACACTGCGCTCGACGACGTTCTCCAACTCGCGAACATTGCCGGGCCAGTGATAGCTCATCAGGCGCTCGAGCGCGCCTTCGCTCAGCTCGCCGCCGAATTTCTTGGCGAAATGGTCGACCAGAAACGGGATATCCTCCTTGCGCTCGCGCAGCGGGGGGATGTTCAGCGGAACCACGTTCAGGCGATAATACAAATCCTCGCGAAATGTTCCCTGCTCCAGCGCGGCGCGCAGATCGACGTTGGTGGCCGCGATGACCCGCACATCGGTGTGCAGGACCTTGTTGCTGCCCAGCCGCTCGAACTCGCGGTCCTGAAGCACGCGCAGCAGCTTTACCTGAATGGATGCCGGCACGTCGCCGATTTCGTCGAGAAAAACGGTGCCGGTATCGGCCTGCTCGAATTTTCCGGGCTTGGAGGTGTTGGCGCCGGTAAAAGCGCCCTTTTCGTAGCCGAAGAGCTCGCTTTCCATCAGGTTTTCCGGGATGGCGGTGCAGTTGATCTTGACGAACGGGCGTTCCCGGCGCGGAGAATGCTGATGGATGGCGCGCGCGATCATGTCTTTTCCGACGCCGCTTTCCCCGCACAGCAGCACGGTCGCGCGAGTGCCGGCGACGCGTTCGATGGTGGCGAAGATTTCCTGCATCGCCGGGCTGCGGCCGATGATGTTCTCAAACTGATATTTTTTTCCGAGCGCCTCGCGCAGCTCGCGATTCTCATCGCGCAACTTGCTCACTTCGAGCGCTTTTTCCACCACGACGCTGAGGTGATCGAGCGAAAAAGGCTTGGGCAGAAAATCGACCGCGCCCTTTTTCATCGCCTCCACCGCGTTTTCGACGGTGCCGAACGCGGACATGACAACCACCGGCGCCTGCGAGTTTTGCGCATTCAGTTTTTCAAGCAGCGCCAGCCCGTCCATGCCCGGCAGCCGCAGATCGGTCAGGATGAGATCGGCGTCGCCGGCGTACTTGATTGCTTCCTCGGCGGTTCCGGCCGCCTTGACCTCGTAACCCGCCGAGGAAAGGTGCATCCCCACGACGCGGCGCAGCTTTTCCTCGTCCTCGACCACCAGAATCGATTTCCGATTCATAGAATTCTATTGTCGGCGAACGGGAAGAAAAACGTGAAACACGCTGCCTTCGCCCGGCGCGCTTTCCACCTTGATCTGGCCGCCGTGCTCGTCGACGATTTTGGAGCAGATGGCCAGGCCAAGGCCGACACCGTCGGATTTCGTGGTGAAAAACGGGTTGAAAATACTCTCCAGATTCCTGGGATCGATGCCCGAGCCGCGATCGATCACCGCGATCTCCGCCATGCCGCCGGCCAGGCGCGTCTTCACCGTGATCGCGCCGGAGGGCGGGCTGGCCTGCGCGGCGTTGGTCATCAGGTTCAGGATTACGCGCTCCATCAACTCGGCGTCCATGGGAACGGGGGGAATATCGGGAGAATAGTTTTTGTAGACGGAAATGTTCCAGCGATTTTCGCGCTCGAATCTTTGGACAACGTGATCGAGCATGGCCGCCAGATCCACCGGCTGCGGCTTCAGGCTGAGCGGCTTGGCGAAGTCGAGAAAGCGCGTGATCAGCGAATTGGTGCGATCGACTTCGTCCTTGATGAAGGCCGCCATTTCGCGGGCGATTTCGTTTTCCTTTTCGACGCTGCGCGCCAGAAGCTCCGCAGAAGTCTTCATGGTGCCCATGGGGTTGCGAAGCTCGTGCGCCAGGCCGGCGGTGAGCTGCCCCAGGGCCGCCAGCCGCTCCGACCGCCGGACCTGTTGTTCGGCCTCCTTCAGACTGCGGTTGGCGGCGGCGAGCTGCTCTGCCGCGCGCTGATACTTGGCGGCCTCTTCGCGCTTGGCCCTGGCGAGCTGATGGGTGGCGTAGCTTACCAGAAACAAAGACAACAGGCGAAGCACCAGCTCCAACTGATTGTCGCGATCGAAAATCACGGGAGCGTCGGGCGAGATGCGGTTGTATTCCCAAACCCAGACCAGCAGCGAAGCGTTTTCAGCGGCGGCGATGATCGCCACCAGCGCGCTGCCCAAAAAATCGAATGTGCTGGCGGCGGAGACGACGGGGAGGAAGAGCAGGTACCAGTAGCTGGAGTTGATTTCAATGGGGAACGGCTGGCTGAAATACATCAGCGGGTAGCACAGCGCCAGATTGAACACGATGGCGAACTTCGGGCCGATGCGCGATTCCAGAACCTGCACGATGCCGATCGCGATCAAACAGGCGATCACCACCGGATCGTGCACCGGGCTGAACACGGCAATGGCGGCGAACAGCACCAGCCAGACGAAATCCTGAAGTCGGAGATAGCGGCTCATCACGATTTTTCGCAGAATTGGAGAAAACGCCGCGCGATTTCATGGGAGGCGGAGGCGGGCACGCCGTGCGGCGCGCCGTCGATGATTTGAAGCTCGGCGCGGGCGGGAATGAGCCGGAGGGCCTGCTCCATTTCCGAAATGGAGCCGAAAGGATCGCGCGTGCCATGAACAAACAGGGCCGGCGCACCGAGCCTGGCGAAGTGCTCCGTGCGCGGGCGCTCCGGTTTGCCCGGCGGATGCAGAGGATAAGAGAGCAGCAGGAGCGCGGCGGCGAGCGCGGGATTTTCCGCCGCCGCCATGGTCGCCTGGCGTCCGCCGTAGGAGTGGCCGCCGAGATAGACATCGGCTCCGGAAAGCTGGCGCAGCGCATCGGCGGCTCGCGCGATTCCTTCACGATCGCGCGCCGCCTGGGCCGGAAACGGCGGGCCGTGAGGGCGCGATTGCCGGAAAGGCAGATCGAAACGGAGCACGATCCAGCCTTTTTGGGAGAACGCCCCGGCCGCCGCCTGGAGCAGCGGAGCCTCGCAGTTTCCGGCGGCGCCGTGCGTTAGCGCCAGCGCGCGGACGGCGGGCGATGAAGGCTCATGCAGCCAACCTCGAACCATTTCCCGCTCAAAACGTTTGAACGCCGTCACACGTCCCGGCCCAACTCAATATTAACCTTTATATTGAAAGGGAGTGTCTTTCCGGCTGGGAATCGACTATGAGCCTCGCGGCGATCAAGCGGCGGCGATCGAGGCGCTGGTGCGCGGCATCAAGGACGGCGATCAGCATCAGGTGTTGCTGGGAGTTACCGGGTCGGGCAAGACGTTTACGATGGCCAAGGTGATCGAAGCCTTCGGCCGGCCGGCGCTGGTTTTAGCGCACAACAAAACCCTGGCGGCGCAGTTATTTCAGGAATTCAAGACGTTTTTCCCGGGAAATGCGGTCGAATACTTCGTCAGCTACTACGATTAATATCAGCCCGAGGCCTACATCCCCTCGGGCGACGTGTACATCGAAAAAGAGGCGACGATCAACGATGAACTGGACAAGCTGCGGCTTTCCGCGACGCGATCGCTTTTTGAGCGGCGCGACTGCGTGATCGTGGCGAGCGTAAGCTGCATCTACGGCCTCGGTTCGCCGGAGGCTTATTACGGGATGCTGCTGATGCTCGAAAAGGGGCAGAAAATTCAGCGGTCCGAGATTACGTCGCGGCTGGTGGACATTCTATACGAGCGGCACGAGGGAGATTTCCGGCGCGGGACTTTTCGCGTCCGCGGCGACGTGATCGAGGTATTTCCGACCTACGATGACAGCGCCTATCGCATCAGCCTGTGGGGCGACGAGATCGAATCGCTCGATCAGATCGATCCGCTGACCGGGCAGGTGAAACAGACCTACCTGCGGCTGCCGATTTACCCCAAAACGCACTACGTGATGTCGGCCGAGACGCGGTCGAATGCGCTGCGCAGCATCGAAAATGAGCTGACGTGGTGGAAGGGCGAGCTTGAAAAGGAAGGCAAGCGGATTGAGGCGCAGCGGCTGTACCAGCGAACCATGTTCGACCTGGAAATGATCCGGAATATCGGATATTGCCACGGAATTGAGAATTACTCGCGGCATTTTTCCGGGCGCCTGCCGGGACAGGCGCCGCCGACGCTGCTCGATTATCTGCCGCACGACGCGCTGCTGTTCATCGATGAAAGCCACCAGACGATTCCGCAGCTCCAAGGCATGTATCACGGCGACCGGTCGCGCAAGGAGACGCTGGTCAAGTACGGGTTCCGGCTGCCGAGCGCGCTGGACAATCGCCCCCTGACGTTTGAGGAGTTTGAAAATCGGGTCCACCAGGTGGTTTACGTTTCGGCGACTCCGGGGCCCTACGAGCTGACGAAAACCTCCGGCGTGGTGGTGGAGCAGATCATCCGGCCGACGGGACTGGTCGATCCGGAGATCGAGGTAAAGCCGATTCGCGGCCAGGTGGACGATCTGCTCAATGAGATCCGGCTGCGCGCCGAGCGCAACGAGCGGGTGCTGGTGACGACGCTGACCAAGCGAATGGCGGAAGATCTTTCCGAGCATTACACCGAGGCGGGCGTGAAATGCGCGTATCTGCATTCGGAGGTATCGACGCTGGACCGCGTGAAAATTCTGCGCGATCTGCGGCGCGGGACCTACGACGTTTTGATCGGGGTGAATCTTCTGCGCGAGGGACTGGATCTGCCGGAGGTTTCGCTGGTCGCAATCCTGGACGCGGACAAGGAAGGCTTTCTGCGTTCGGCGGGATCGTTGATCCAGACCATGGGGCGCGCGGCGCGCAACGTGAACGGTCGCGTGATTCTCTACGCCGACGTGATGACGGATTCGATGCGGCGGGCGATCGAAGAGACCAGGCGGCGGCGCGCGTTGCAGCGCGCCTACAACGAAGCCAATGGAATCGAGCCGCAATCGATCGTGAAGGCGATCGACGCGACGCTGGTGGCCGTGGCCGAGGCGGATTACGTGACGGTGCCGCTCGAGCCGGAGAGCGAGATCGAATCGCTGCCGCCGGAAAAAATGGAAACCTACATCGCCGAGCTTGAAGAACGGATGCGCGAAGCGGCGCGCAAGTTCGACTTCAAGGGAGCGGTGGAGTTTCGCGACCGGATCAAGAAGCTGCGCGGCCGGAGCGTGGGCGCGGCCGTTTCATGAAGCCGGGACAAAGCGGCCTGATCGGCGCCGGCGGGCTGGGCAAATCCTTTCTGGCGCGGATGCCGGGAGTGCTGCGCTCGCTGGGGCCGATCAAGGCCACGTCGCCGCGTGTGGCGCGGCGCATCGGAAATTCGCTGCGCGCCGGGCGTCCGGTGAAAGGGTACGCGGAGCTGAGCGAGTGCGCGCTGGTGTGGATTGCGCTGCCGGAAGCGGCGCTCGACGGCGTGCTGCGCGAATTTTCCGCGGAAGCAAATCCGGAGGGGAAAATGATCGTGGTCTGCGGCAGGCGGCGAGAGAGCGAGAGTTTCCGAAAGCTGGCTCCCGGCGCGCGGATCGCCACGCTGGACGCGATTCCGGGCGATGAAGGAATTCTGGTGGCCGAAGGAGATGCAGCGGTTTTGCGCGAGATCCGCCGGCTGGCCTGGGCCGAGCGTCGCCGGCTGATTGAGATCCCCTCTTCGGCGAAGGCGCTGTACTCCGCGGCGGTGCATCTTGCGTCGGAGCTGCTTCTGCCCTGTTTCAGCGCGGCGGTCGAAACGCTGCGCGACGCGGGATTTTCGCGGTCGCAGGCGACGCGGGTGGCGGAAGGGCTCGGCCTTCGGACCATCCGGGCGTATGTGAAGGCGGGACGAAAAGTCTGGAACGCGGCGACCGCGGTGGATCTGCGGCTGGCGCGCGAGCGCGATTTGGCAGCGATCCGCGCGGCGAATCCAGCCCGCGCGGCGGTTTACGATCATGCGATCCAGCAGGCGCTGAGGTATTTCAACGGATAATGTTGCGGGATCCCGCGCGCGGCGGGATCATCCCCGTTCTAAACGTTAATTGGCATTCAACTTCGATTTGAGGGCGGTCCATTTGGCCATTACCGCGGTGTAGGCGGCTTCCTCGCGCGTACAGGCCTGGAGCTGCGCGGCTGTGGGCGGCATCTCCGAGGCCTGCATCGGCATCACGGCCCCGACCAATAATCCGGCAAGGTTCGCCAGATTCGGCGCGGGTCTCGATTGCGGCGCGGGTCTCGATTGCGGCGCGCCGAATCCGCCGCGGCCGCCGCTTTCCGGCTGCGCCGGTTCGGCGGGAGCGAGTTCCTCGATCTGCCGGCGAAGCGCGCCGTCTGTTGTTTTCTCAAGCATCGCGCGAGCTTCCTTATATGCCGCCTCCGCCGCGCGCGCGTTGCGCTCCATGCGCGTGGTCCAGGCGAAGATCTGCTGCACTTCGGGAGTGATCTTCACGCGCGGGTCCATTTTGATAACGATGGGCTGGGTCATCGACTTGCCATCGACGGTCAGGCGCACGGTGTAAGTTCCCGGCGCGACCCATGGCGAAGCGGGCGTCGGATAAGTGCGATGCGGCACTGCGCCCACCGCGGATTCGCCGCCGCGGCCCGCGCCCGGCGTCCCCGGAATCGGATCGTAATGCATGTCCCAAGTGAAGCGGTGCATGCCGGCCGACGTTTTGAGCACATCGGGCGGAGCGGGCCAGTACAGCGGCAGATTGCAGTCCGGCGCGGTGGGCCGCTCCTGGCAAAGTTTGTTATACGCAACCGGGTCGAGCGCGGGATGGGGATTCATCACCGGATCGCTGCTGGAATACGTGCGCACGGCGTGGCCGGCGGCGTCCAGAAATTCCATTTTCACTTCGGTTGCGTCGCGCGGCAGATAATAATCGACGATCGCGCCGTTCGGCGGATTTTCTCCGGCGAGAAGCTCCGGCGGCCACGGCGTCGGGTCATTGGTGCCGAAGCGGATGCGAATGCCGGTGACGGGCTTGAACAGATACGCGCCCGATGCCGCAGCGGCTTCGGTCATTTGGCGCAGCGGCGTGAGGTCGTCGAGAATCCAGAAACCGCGGCCGTGCGTGCCGGCGACCAGATCCGAGCAGAGGCAGGAGGCATCATCCTTCACCTCGATATCGCGCACCGAGATGGCGGGCATATTCTGGCGCAGCGAGTGCCAGTGATCGCCGTCGTCGAAAGAAACCCAGACCTGCGTGTCGGTGGAGGCGTAGAGCAATCCTTTTTTGCGCGGATCTTCGCGGATCGCGTTGGAGACCGCGCCGGGCGCGATTCCGTTGTTGATTTCAGTCCAGGTTTTGCCGCCGTCGTGGGTGCGCCAGAAGTGCGGATTCAGATCGTCAAGGCGTAGCGTGTTCGCGGCGACGTACGCCGTCTTCGTATCGAAGTGCCCGGCGTCGAGATTGAAGATCCGCGTCCACGCCTTGATCGCCGGGGGCGTGACGTTGGACCACTTCGCGCCGCCATCGAAGGTGACCTGCACGAGTCCATCGCCGGTGCCGGCCCATAGCACATTCACGTCCAGCGGCGAAGGAGCAAGCGCGGTGACGGATCCAAGCGCGGTTGGCGTCACCGTGGACGCGTATTTTCCGGCGTTGGCGGGAATCTCCCATTTATCGCCGCGCGTCAAGTCGCCGCTGATGGCGGTCCAGCTATGACCGCCGTTGGTTGTCTTCCACACGCCGGCGGTTGCGTAGAACAACACATTGGGATCCTTGGGCGACCATTCAAGCGGCTGCGTGCGCACTGTTCGCGGCGGCGGAGCGCCCGGAGGAACCGGCTCGTTTCCGCGGCCGCCGCCGGGAGGGCCTACGCTGGCCTTCTGCGAGGTCCGGCGATTCCACAGGCTCACTTTGCCGCCGTAGACGAGATCGGGGTCCTTGGGATCGGGCGCGGCTTCGCCGTATTCCTCGATGCCGACGGGATGCCAATCATGGAACGTGATTTCTCCGTCCATGCTGCGGCTTTCGACGCAGGCCGAGCCGGAATCCTGCTGGCCGCTGCACAGCCGGTAGGGAAATGCGTTATCGGCGGTGACGTGATACATCGCCGCGGTCGGCTGCGTGTACCAGTTGCTCCAGGATTGGCCGCGATTGGCGGACACGACGCCGCCCTGATCGCTGACCAGCAGAATGATGTTGGGATGCAGCGGATTGATCCAGCTTTTCTGATAATCGTCGCCGCCCGGGGCGCCGCGCACGGCGGACCATGTGGCGCCGCCGTCCTCGGTACGCCAGAAAACGGTAGAGCAGCTATAGACGACGTTCTCGTTGGACGGATCGACGCTGAGGGTGGGCAGGTCGCCACCGCCGATCCGGCCGAGCGGCCGCGGATCGGGCGGGTGGCGCTGCGATCCGGTCTCGGCGATGCGCGGATCGTCGGCCGCCAATCGCCAGGTATCGCCGCCGTCGGTGGATTTGTAAAATCCGATGGTTCCGTTGGGTCCGCCGCCGCGGCCGCCCCGGCCGGCAGTCGCTCCTTCGCCCGCCGGATGCGCGATCATCGCGTAAATCACGCGCGTATTTCCGGGGGCGATCGCCAGATTCGCCTCGATTACCGCGGGCAATCCGCCGTGGAGCTGCGTCCAGTGCGAGCCGCCGTCGGTCGATTTGAAGATGCCGCCGCCGGCGCCGCCAAAGGCGCCGTTTTCATAAAATCCCTGCTGCTGCTGCCACAGTGCGGCGTAAACCACGTCGGGATTTTTGGGATCGATACGAACGTCGTTGCCGCTGGTGTACTCGTCCTTGTAAAGGACCTTTTCGAACGTGGCTCCGCCGTCGCTGGAACGGAAAATTCCGCGTTCGGCGTTGGGACCATAGGGATGGCCGAGCGCGGCCACGAACAATTTGTCCGGATCGCGCGGGTCGACTTCAATATTGGCGATCATCTGCGAATCGCGCAGGCCGAGATGCGTCCATGTTTTGCCGGCGTCGGTGGATTTGTAGACGCCGTCGCCGGTGGCCAGATCGGGGCGGATGATCCCCGCGCCGCTGCCGACATAGATAATATTCGGATTGGAAGGCGCAACCGCGATGGCGCCAATCGATCCGGTCGGCTGATCATCGAACAACGGCACCCAGGTCGAGCCGAAATCGGTGGATCGCCAGACGCCGCCGTTATCGAATCCGATGTAGAAGACGTTCGGTTGGCTCGCCACGCCGGCGAGCGCGCGAGCACGACCCGCTCGCGGCGGCCCGATCGACCGCCAGCGCATCTCCGAGTAGAGCCTGCCGTCAATCGTTTGGGCGGAGGCGATTCCGGCGAGAAGGAATGCGAGTAACGTGCGCATAGTCGACAATCGTCAATTCTCCTGACCCCCGAGTTTATCGAAATTCGAGGGGCGTACGCGATGAGGATCGGCAAAATCATCCGGCGAACCGTCGCCGCTCTGGTTCTGGCGGGCGCGGCCGCGTGGACGTGCGACTGGCTGGTGCTGCGGCACAAGGTCAACTCCGATGGGGATGCGTTCGGCGAAGTGGAAGTGCGCTATCGCTTCGCGGTTCATTTAAAGAACCGGCAGATCGAACAGCGCAACGAAAGGCCGCAAATGGTGGAGTGCGTGAACTCGATGTTCTCGCATTATGAGGAGCCGCCGTGCTGGTATTTGAAGCGGCACGCCGATCAGATGCAGGATCTCGACGGCGGCCAGTGGCATTTCTGGAGCGACGACCGGCCGTAGCATCCGCCGGCCGTGCAACGGCCTGCGCCCGGCGCGCCTGATAAAATCGGGTGATGGCAAAGAAGGCCGCCTTGATCACCGTCACCTGTCCATGCTGCCAGGCCGAGCTGCACATCGACCCGGAAACCGCCGCCGTCATCCGCCACAAGGAATACGTCAAACCTCCCTCGGTCGCCGACTTTGAGACGGCAATCCAGCGGATGAAGGGGGAAGAGGGACGCCGTGAGGATGCGTTCAAGAAATCCATCGAAGCCCACAAAACGCACCACGACGTGTTGAGCAAAAAGTTCGATGAAATGCTCAAGGTCGCTAAGGAAAATCCGAACGAGCCGCCGCCCAAGCGCGATATCGATTTCGACTGATTACAGGTGAATCGGCCCGTCGCCGTCGCCGCGCGTCATGTGGACCGCGGTATCGGCCGGGTCGAGCTGGCGCAGCAGATTGGTGAGCGGCACCGAGGTCACGAACAGATAATTCGACGGACCGCGCAAAAAGCCGGCGTGCTTCAACGCGCCGCACCAGGACGCGTGCGCCTGATTGGACAGCACCAGATCAACCCCGCGGCGCTCCAGAACCTGCGTCGCCAGAAAAATCACCTTGTGCGCGTCTTCCGGGCGCGCCAGGCAATCGATGATCGAGCCGACCCGCATGTTGCCGAAATATTTGTTGTTCGACATTCTGGTGTCGAGCAGCACGGCCCATCCGGCGACGCGGCCGGAATCGACCACCCGGAGCTTGATGAATCGCGTGTTCTCAGCCGGATACAAAATGTTCAGGACGCGCGCATCGCGCACCCCAATCATGGCGTAGCGATCGTGGCAGTCGCGCCATAGATCGGTGGCCCAATCGGAAAATTCGCTCACCTGCTCGGCCCAGCACGATTCATAGCGGCGCGGATCGGGACTTAGCGCAAGATTCAACAGCCGGTTCCCCAGCCAGCCGGCGCCCGAAAACGCGGCTAAATCCAGCGCGAATCTTTTCAGCCGGGATGCCCTCAGGTACTGAATATTTCGCAAAAAATTAAACGAATTGCGGATTTTAAAATAGAACGGCACCTCGCGAAGACGCCATCCCATCGCCAGCAGAACTTTGACGATGGAGCCGTTGCGGTCGCCTATACCCAAGCCATAAGAAAGCGGCTCGCGCCGCAAGGCATCGTTGACGATTTTGGGGCCCACCAGGCTGTAACGCTTATCGACGATGCCTTCGGAAATCGGCATCTGGCAGGCGCCCACCGGCCGGATGCGGCCGCCGATCGAAAACTCCTGATGCTTAAACGTGTAGGCGCCGCGAACGAAGCCGTCCTCGACGGCGAGAAAGATTTCCTGATAAATTTCCCGGCCGTCGATTTTCGGCAGCCACGCCGCCGCGGGCGTTTCCGGCACCTGAAACGAGATGTTCGCCGGCGCCATTCGACGATTGAACTCGGCGACTGAGGGCGTCAACTCCGGAGTGTACGGCTGAATTCGGATGGGCAAGCGCAAGCCTCCTCAACCGTTCAGGCTTCGATGGCAACGCCGTACTTCCGCACGATTTCGCGCGCTTTGCGATAGCTTGAAAGATCGATCACGTCGTCGGTGCTGAGTAGAATTTCGAAAGCCGCCTCGATCTCTGCGATCAGGACCATGTGAGCGGTCGAGTCCCAGCACGCCACCGAGCCATAGGCCATTTCTTCGATCCCGGAATCGAGCGGAACCGCGAACGCGTTGGCGAAGGCCTGCTTGAGTTTCGCTTCATTGCGCCGCGCCAGATCCAGTTCGCTCAATTGCGTCTGTGATGTAAAAGTCGCCATAATTTTCCTTGAATGAATTACTGTGAGCTATAAATTCCTTCGCGTTTGATCACCAGCCCGACGGTTTTAAGCAGAATCAAAAGATCCAGGGCGAATGAGGCGCGCTCCACATAGCGCACTTCCCAGCGGACCCGTTCCCGCCATGGGATGGCATTTCTTCCATGAATCGAAGCCAGGCTGGCCAGCCCTGGCCGCATCGATCGCTTGATCTGAAAAATTTCGCCGTCCAGCCCCGGAGCGCCGGGCGTATCCGGCCGCGGGCCGACCACGCTCATGTCTCCCTTGAGGATGTTTACAAGCTGGGGAAGCTCGTCGATCGAATAATCGCGCAAAAAACGCCCCACGCGCGTCAGGCGCGGATCGTCCGCGCCGACGAATTTCGATCCATCGGGATTGCGAATCTCCGGCGCGTTGTGAGCCATGGTGCGAAATTTGTATATGGTGAACAGCTTCCCATCCTTACCCAGCCGCGGCTGGGTAAAAAACACGGGACCCTTCGAATCCAGCCGGATCAGCAGCGCGATTACCGGAAGAAACGGCAACAGGATCAGCAGCGCTGCGGCCGAGGAGACAATATCGAACGCCCGCTTGAAGAAAAGGTAAGACTGGCGCTGCGCCGGCCTCGTCAGAGCCGAATCCAGGGCGGATCCAGCGCCTCGCCCATCTCTCAATTTATGCTCCTCCGAAACCACGATCTTCTGTCTTCCGCGGATTGCGAATCGATGCACACCCGTTGCGCCTAAGCAGGTTGCAAGAGCGCTGCCATTCTTTTTTCACGTGATAAATTGCCCTGAATCGCGTTTCCAGTGATATTTGCAACGCACTCAGGTGCACTGTGATTCCATCTAACAGCACGGATTTTCCAATGCGCCGGGTGGCCGATACCTGAAACGTCGCGGGATCAAAGGGCGGGATTGGTACCATGTTTGCTCATTCGCACACGCGGGAGTACGCCTCGGACTCAATGGACATTCAAGGGTGCGGCGGGTATTGCCGGGTCTGGATTTACCGGGAAAGATCGGAGGAAGGCCAATGGTTGTAAAACTCGAGGCGGCGAAGATGCCGTTCGAGCGCGGCGCCGTGATTCTCTCGTTCGACACCGAGCAGATCTGGGGGTACATCGACCTGTTCGAGGAAGAGCAGTTTCTGAAGCGCTACCCGCAAGCCATCGAGATCCACGAAAATCTACTGCGACAGCTTTGCCGCGCTGGGATTAGCGCGACGTGGTTTGTGGTGGGAGGGCTTTCGCTCGACGGCAGCCTTGGCGAGGACGATCCGAGATATCGCGATTTGCCGCGGGAGTGGGTAACCCGGGTCCGCCGCGGGGACGAGTTGAGCGCCCCGCTCTGGTATCGGCGCAGTTTCATCAAACAGTTGCGCGATTCGCGCCCGCGCCAGGAGATCGGAATCCACGGCGGATTAACGCACCTGATCTGGACCCACCGCCACACCACCGCCGCTGTGGCCGCGCGCGAGCTTACGCGCGCGTACAAGGCTCTGGCCGAGTTGGGGATTCGCGCGACCTCCTTTTCCTATCCGCGCGATGAAGAAGCCTACCAGGAGCTGCTGCCGGCCAATGGCGTGCGCTGCTATCGCGGACGCTTGCAGGTCCGCGCGCACCTGCTGGGCCGGACGTTTCGCGGGAGGCTGCTGCGCGTCGCCGATGAGCTTCGCCGGGCCGCGCCCGTGGTCGTTTGGCCGGAGGAGTCGCTTCCCGGCCTGTGGAATATTCCCTCGTCGATGTTCCTTTATCCTCTGGGCAGGACTCGAACGCGCTTCATCACGGCGCGAACCCGCCTCCAGCGATTCGTCCGCGGCGTGGAGGCCGCGGCTCGCCGCCATGGAATTTTCCACTTCTGCCTGCATCCGGAAAATCTCGCCGAGCATCCTTGCGGGCTGAGTTTGCTGGACGATTGTCTCGCCGAGCTGGTCAAGGTCCGGGATCGCGGCGACGTGGAAGTGGTCACTGCCGGAGAAATGGCGGAGCGCATGGAGCGGCTTAAAAATGAGCGGTGCGCCGCCGCGTCCAACGCCCGCGCCTTGGGAACCGTGCCCGCTTCCGGCGATTGAAGCGCGGAACTCTCCGCGCCGCTGGCGCGTCCAAGGCAACGGACCGTTCTCCTGCTAAAGTGATAGAAAGCCCTCAGGTAAAAAAGTTGAAACACGCCGCGAGGTGCTATTTTAGGATTCGAGGTAGTTGCGTTTCATGAACCCGCGGTTGGCCGTTGCCGCCTTGGCGTCGCTGGCGATTTTTATCGCCCGCGCCGACGATCTTCACCCCCCCAAAGCCGGAAAAGTTGAAATCATGCATCTCCAGGACGTCAAGCCCGGCATGCATGGCGTCGCCTGGACCGTATTCCGCGGAACCGAGCCCGAGCCGGTTCCCATCGAAATTATTGGAACCTGGAAAGGCCAATTGGGGCCGCGCCAGGACGTTATTCTGGCGAAAATGGGCGGAAAAGCCGAGCGCACCAACGTCGCGGCCGGCATGAGCGGAAGCCCGGTGTACATCGACGGCAAGCTGGTGGGCGCCGTCGCGCTGCGGTTCAGCGTCTTTTCGCCCGACGCGATCTGCGGAATTACTCCCATCGAGCGGATGCTTGAAATCGAGGATTTCGATCAGTCGCGACCCTCCGACGCCCGCACGCCGGACCGGGCTCCATCGCAGCGCTCCGAGGCGGCCGCGATCCCCGGTGAGCTGCTCGGCAAGCTGGTCGCCGCCGGCGCTTCCGGATCGCTGCCGAATCGCGTTCCGGTGATGACGCCGATAGACACGCCGCTGGTGTTATCCGGATTCAGCCAGGCCTCGATCGACGCGTTTCAGCCGCTGTTCCAGCAGATGGGAATCGTCGCGGTGCAGGGCGGATCGAGCGCCTCGCAGTTGAGCATGAAACCGTCCGGAGACTGGCGGCACGCGCTCAATCCGGGCGAGGCGGTTTCCGGCATTCTCGTCTCCGGCGACATGTCGGCGACGGGAATGGGGACGGTCACTTATAACGACGGCAAAAGAGTGCTGGCATTCGGACATCAGTTTTTCGACCTGGGCCCGCTCGATATGCCGATGGCTAAGAGCGACATCCTGATGGTGCTCAGCTCCTCGTTCCAGCCGACCAAGTTCGGCAACGCGACGGAAGTGGTCGGCGCGCTGCGCCAGGATCGCTACAGCGGCATCATGGGCGAGCTGGGCGCGGAGGCGCCGTCGATTCCGGTGACGGTGAAACTGCGCTCGCACGGCGCCAACGGCCAGGTGTTCAAGCAAAAAGAGCTGCATTTCAACGTCTTCGTGCATCAGAAATGGACGCCTTTCCTGATGATGCTGACGCTGTTTAATTCGCTCCAGCAGATGAACGAATAAGCCGATGAGATGACCTATCGCATGAGCGGCGACGTCCGGCTGGATGGCGCGCCGGATATCAAAGTTTCCACCATGCTCGCGCCGAGCGAAATGCCCGTGCCTCCGCCGATGGTGCTGGCCGGATGGTGGGGCGACAAGTTCAACCGCCTTTTCCTGAATCCAGTGAACACGCCGAAGCTGAAGGGCGTCGATGTCGCAGTCGACCTGCTGCCGGAGCGGCGCGTGGCAAGCATCGAGAATGCCTGGACGCCTTCGACCGAAGTCGAGGCGGGCTCGGAAATTCCCGTCAAGGTTTTCCTGCGTCCCTATCGCGGCGAGCGGATCGAGCGCGACGTGACCGTCAAAATTCCGGCCGGCATGCCGCGCGGCGATCATCGCATCGTCTTTTCCGACGCGGAAACGATGAATCGCATGCAGCACGCCGCCGCCGCGGAAAACCGCTATATGGATATCCCCGAAACGGTCTCGCTGCTCAATCAGGAGCGCGGCAATAATCAGCTTTACGTTTCGCTGGTGGAGGGCCGGCCGACTTTTTATTCCGATGACAAGACGCTGCCCGCCTTGCCCGCTTCCGTTCTGAATGTGCTGCAAACCGAACATACCACCAGCCGGGCGCTCATCGGATCGCCGGAAAGCGCGCAGGAGCAGTTCGCGATTCCGTTTGACCAGGTGGTCAGCGGCAGCTATTCGCTAAAAATTACCGTAAAGTAGCAATTCACCTCATGAAAATTCCGACCGTTGTTGCCGCGCTGGCGTGCGCCGCGGCATCCCTCCAGGCTGTCGAAACCAAGACCTGGCAGCAGGCCGACAAGGCCGATTTCGAAAAGGGCGATCTCGACAAGCTTTCGCTTTCAAGCGAAGGCCGCTTGACGCTGGCGCCCGCGCTCAAGGAAATTTTCGATCCATCGATCACGTTCCTGTGGGCCATCGCGCGCGATTCCAAGGGAAACTTATACGCCGGCGGCGGCGGGCTCGGCGGATCGAAGGCCAAGCTGGTGATGGTCGACGCCGCCGGTAAGGCGAAGACGCTGGCCGAATTTGACGCGCTGGCCGTTCAGGCGATCGCCATCGACGCGCAGGACCGCGTCTACGCCGCCACGTCGCCCGATGGCAAGGTCTATCGCGTCGATGCCTCCGGAAACTCACGCGTATTTTATGATCCACACGCCAAATACATCTGGGCGATGGCCTTCGCCAAATCGGGCGATCTCTATATTGCCACCGGCGATCAGGGCCAGATTCATCGCGTCACTCCCTCCGGCGCCGGTTCGGTGTTTTTTAAAACCGAAGAAACGCACGCGCGGTCGCTGGCCATCGACGCAAGCGACAATCTGATCGTCGGCACGGATCCAAGCGGGTTGATTCTCCGCGTCACTCCCGCCGGAAAAAGTTTTGTTCTTTATCAAGCGCCCAAGCGCGAGATTACCGCCATCGCGGTCGCGCCCGATGGATTGATTTACGCCGCCGGGGTCGGGATCAAAACTCCCTCGATCGCGCCGCTGCCCGCTTCCGTTCCCATGGCCGCTCCCTCGCCCGGCTCCGCCGCAGGGCCAGCGCTTTCCGTGGCCCCCAGGCCGGCGCCCGCGCCTCCGCCGACGCTTGCCCCTTCGGCGGCGCCGATCAGCGGCGGCTCCGACGTTTATCGCATCGAAACCGACGGCTTCGCGCGCCGCGTCTGGACCAACCCGCAGGACATCGCTTACGCGCTGGCCTTTGATTCCCAAGGCCGCCCCTGGATTGGCACGGGCAATCATGGCGCCGTGTACCGTATCGACTCGCCGCAATCCTACACCCGGCTGCTGAACGTCGCGCCGACGCAGGTTACCGCCTTCAGCGCGGCCGGCGGCCGGATTTATGCCGTGACCGGCAACATCGGCAAAATTGTTTGCATTGGCCCGGAGCTGGAAACCAGCGGGACCATCGAAAGCGATGTCTTCGACGCCGGCGCGTTCACCTACTGGGGCCGTCTGAGCCATTCCTCCGGAGAAAACAAATCCGGATCGATTGTTTTTGAAACGCGCAGCGGCAACGTAAATCGGCCGCAGCAAAACTGGAGCGGCTGGGCCAGGCTCGACGCCGGCCGCATCGCCTCGCCTGCCGCGCGATTCCTGCAATACCGCGCGACCCTGACCGGCGCGGCGGAGCTCGATGAAGTCGATATCGCCTATCAAATGAAAAACATCGCGCCGGTCGTCGATGCCATCGAGATCACCCCCGCCAATTACAAATTTCCGCCGCCCGCCGCGCCCGCCTCGGCAACCCCGCCGGCTCTGACGCTGCCCGCCATCGGGCGCGCCCGTTCCTCCTCATCGAATCCCGCGCCCGCCGCCGACTCAGGGTCGTCCCCGGCGATGACCTACGCCAAGGGCGAGATCGGCGCGCGCTGGCTCGCCAATGACGAGGACGGCGACGCCCTTGTGTTCAAGATCGAAATTCGCGGCGTGAAGGAAAGCACCTGGCAGCTTCTCAAGGACAAAATTCACGAGCACTATTACAGTTGGGATTCGACGTCGTTTCCCGACGGCAAGTACGTGATCCGCGTGACCGCCTCCGACGCCCCGTCGAATCCGCCCGCGCAGGCGCTGGCCGGGTCGCTCGAAAGCGATCCGTTCCTGATCGACAACACGCCTCCGGAAATCAGCGGCGTGCAGGGCGCGGTCGCGGGCGGAAAAATCGAGGTGAGTTTTCACGCCAGCGACAAGCTGAGCACCATCGCCAAGGCCGAATATTCCGTCAATGGCGGCGATTGGCTGATGGTCGATCCAGTCACGCGCCTGAGCGATTCGAAGGAAGAAGACTATCGCTTTAGCGTCGATCACGCCGCAGGAGAATGCACCATCGCCGTCCGCGTAACCGACGAATACGACAATCAAGCGGTCGCCAAAACAGTAGTGAAGTAATGGCCTTCGGATGATCGCCGAGCCGGGCGGGGGGCTTCTTTAGGCGCCTGATTCGGGCTCGAACTTTGGTTTGCGTTTTTCCAGATGCGACGCCAATCCTTCCCGCGCGTCCGGACCTGAAAAACCCATAAACTCCATCGCCAGCGAGGTGTCAAACACCGGACCGGCGGCTCGCAGCCAGTTATTGAGCGAATACTTCGTCCAGCGAAGGGCGCTCTGCGCGCCCTCGGCGAGCCGCGAGGCGATCTCCACCGCCTTCGATTCCAGTTCCGGATCTTCGACGGTGAGGCTGACCAGGCCGATGCGCTCGGCTTCCTCGCCCGACACCGGATCGCACAGCAGCAAATAATATTTCGCCTTGGCCATGCCGCACAACAACGGCCACACGATCGCCGCGTGATCCCCGGCCGCGACGCCCAGGCGCGTGTGGCCGTCGATGATGCGGCAGGTTTTTGACGCGATCGAAATATCGGCCAGCAGTCCGCACACCAGTCCCGCGCCGACGGCCGCGCCGCGCATGGCGCTGACGACCGGTTTGGAGCAATTGATGATGTTGTAAACCAGGTCGCGGGCTTCTTTCCAGATTCGCGCGCGCGTTTCGAAATCGGCGATCATCTCCTCGATCATGGCGAAATCGCCGCCGGCCGAAAACGTGTTGCCCGCGCCGGTGATGATCGCCGCGTTGACCGAAGAATCTGCATCGATGTCGCGCCAGACGCGAACCAGCTCCCCGTGCATGAGGCGATCGGCGGCGTTCACTTTGCCGTGATCCATCGTGATCCGAAGAACGCGCGGATGCGGGCGATCGAATTTCAGCCGCGCGTAGGCTTCGTACGGGCTCATAAGCGTTACTTCAGCGCGTCCACTACTTCGGTCGCTTTGTCGAGCAGAAAGGACGTTTCATTCCCGTTGCCCAGAAAAATCATGCCCCGCTCTTTCCAGAATTTCGCCAGGGCCATGGTGCGCGTCTGCGTTCCCGGCGCGACGCCGTGCTGGAGGCAACTGTCGCGGATTTTTTCCATCGCGTCCACCATCCTGGGATGTTGAAAATCGCCGGGGACGCCCAGCGAAATGGACAGGTCCACCGGCCCGCACATCACCGCGTCGATGCCGGGAACCGAGAGCAGTTCATCGCGCGCCTCCACCGCGCGCTGGGTCTCGATTTGCAGCACCACCATCGTATTGGTGTTCGAATGCTCGATCATCCGCGGAACGGTGACGCGCTCGTACTCGAAATGCTGCGCGCCCAGGCCCATTCCGCGAACTCCCATGGGCGGAAATTTGGTCCAGCTCACCGCCCGCTCGAGCAGCTCCGGGGACTCGACGCGCGGGAAAATGACTCCATCGGCGCCGCAGTCCAGGGCGCGCGCGATCAAGGCATACTGCATGTCGGCGACGCGCACGATCGGCGATAAGCCGGCCAGACCCGAGGCGTGGCACAGATCGAATAGCGTTTCGATGCCGAAATTTCCGTGTTCGGCATCGATGAACGTCCAATGAAAACCGGCGGCGGCCAGAATCTTCACCGCTTCCACCGAGCGGATCTGGCCGAATCCGCAGCCGAGCTGCAATTTGCCCTGTTTCAGGGCGGACTTTACGTGATTTACGCGCATAATCTCAAATGGTCAGGACATGATGGTCGGGGCAATCAAGGCGCGCCGCGTCATAAACCATGTCGCTCAGGTCCGGACCGTGTTTGGCAAGAAAAGGCAGGATGGAATAAAAGCGCTCCTGCAAATGGCGATGCGGGAAGAGCAGATTGGCGAGATAGCCGGCATCGGCGCCGGCGCGCTCATCGCGGCGCATGATTTCGCGTTCGATTTTGCGCCGTGTCTTTTCGAGCTGATACAGGATTTTGGATCGCGATTTGCCAACCGCTGAGGTAAGCGTGCGATCGAACGCCTCCAGCTCGCGCGAGAGGCGGTCGAGGTGCCGCGCCACGCCCTCGCGCGCCTCGCCGAACGCGCTTTCAATCGACGGCGGCGCCAACACCCGCGCGATTCGCTCCCGCAGCGCCTGTTCATCAATAAAAGTATCGGCGACGCTCATGCGGTAGCGCTGGAGCAGCTTTTCCGCGCGCGGCTCCAGCAGCGTGAAGGAGCTGCGCGAGGTCACCACGGGCATCCGACCCAGCAGGCGATCGTAGATCACCTGGGATTGCGCCAGATAGGCAAGCTCCGCCGGGCCGCCGATGTAGGCAATGGTCGGCAACAGATAATCCTGCATCACGGGACGAAGCAGCGCGTTGGGAGAAATTTCCGCGGCCCGGCCGCGCAGATCATTGTAATCGGAGTTGGCGCGGCGGAGCGGAACGCGCTCGCCGTTTTCCAGCAGAAAAAACAGCGATGTTTTCGCGTCCAGGTGCACCTGCGCGTGATATCCGGCCGCTTCCAGCTCGCGATTGCGATCGAGAAGCTTCTCCTTCAGCTCGGCCGCGGCGCCCAGCGCTTCGGCGACCAGCGGAGCGCCGATCCGGCGAATTTCCGGATCGAGAGGATCCAGAAAGACCAGATCGAGCCGGCGAAGAAGCCACCCCAGCAGCGCCCGGAACGACGCGCCCATCGTCATGCCCGGCGCATAAGCCTGGCGAACCGCCGTCATGACCTCTTCCCCGAACGGAAACGATCCGATGGCCGAGGCCAGCGCATCGAGTGGTAGGTTCTCGATCGGAATATTTCCGACCGGACGTTGACGGCCGTTCTCCCCCGGCGAATCGACGCGCAGCAGCACCGGTTTGTGCGAAGCGTCGAAAACCCAGGCGTGATTCACTTCCTCGAAATCGTGATCCTCAGTCGCCAGCCAGAAGATCGGAACCGCGGGAATGCCGCGCGCGGTGAGATCGCGCGCCAGCCGCGCCGCGGTGATCGCCTTATAAATCGTATAGGCCGGTCCGGAAAAAAGCCCAACCTGCTGGCCCGTGACCACCGCGACCGTCCCCGGACTGGCCAGCAGATCGAGCGACGCGCTTTCGCCATTCTGCCGGCGCAGGGCCCGGATCATGGCCGCGCGGCGATCGTCAGGGTAATCGAGCTCGCGCGCGGCATCGGCCAGCGCCTCGGGATGGTGCGGATTATGCCGGTAAAAACGGGCAACCCGATCGAAATGGTATGTGAAATCGGCAAAAAGACGGCTGGTCGCGGGAAGGTCGCTATGTCGGAGACAGGCCGGTTCCATTTAACTGTTGACGGGCGAACGGTCCAAGGGTAACAGATGAGGTGGGGCGGGCGAAAGTCACAGAAAGTATCGCGGCGGGCGCGCGATTGCTATTTTGGAATCATCCGTGGCCGGCGTCTACATTTCTTATCCTTTTTGCGCGCAGAAATGTACCTATTGCAATTTCGCCTCGGGTGTTTTTCCGGCCGATCTGAGAGACCGTTACACTGCGTCGGTGATCGCGGAGCTGCGCGCCGCCAAATGGCAGTGGACGCCGGAGACCATCTACATCGGCGGCGGAACGCCGAGCCAGATGGATCCGCGGGTGTTTCTGGACCAAATTCCCGGACGGCCGTGGCGCGAGGTCACGATCGAAGCGGCGCCCGGAACCATCGATTTCGAGAAGGCTGCGGCGTGGCGCGCCGCCGGGATCAATCGCGTGAGCCTGGGAGTGCAATCCTTCATAACAGGCGAACTCGCGCGAACGGGGCGTAAGCATACGGCCGAAACGGTGGCTAGCGACGTCGCGATTCTGCGCCGCGCGGGCCTCGAGTCCATCAATATCGACCTGATCGCTGGTTTGCCCGGGCAGACGCGGGAAAGCTGGACGGAGTCGCTTGACTGGATCGAGCGGATCGGAGCGCCGCACGCATCCGTCTACATGCTCGAAGTAGATGAGGACAGCCGTTTGGGACGCGAGATTCTCGCGCGCGGATCGCGTTATGGCGCCGGCGACGTTCCTGATGACGACGCGATCGCCGAATTTTACGAGATCGCCGTCGAACGGCTGACGCGCGCCGGCCTGCGGCGCTATGAAATCTCCAATTTCGCGCGCCAAGGATACCAATCGGCGCATAACCTGAAATATTGGCGGCGCGAGCCGTATCTCGGCTTCGGCGCCGACGCGCACTCCTTCGATGGCGAATGGCGATGGAGAAACGCCGAGTCCGCCGCGGAGTACGCGGCCGATTCCAGCCCGCGGGATCGCGCGGCGGCCGACGCGGTGAGCGAAAGATTTTTTCTCGGCTTGCGGCTCGCGGAAGGAATCGAAGGCGATTGGGCGCCGTTCGACGACGCGATCCGCCGATTTCTCGCCGAGGGCCTGCTCGAATTCGACGGACGCCGGCTGCGGCTCACATCGCGCGGCGTTCTGCTCTCAAACGAAGTATTCGCGGAGTTTGTCCCGGTCGCGCCGTAACGCCTACGGCAGCGCGAATACATACAGCGCCTGGCCGGTGCGCGGGATCTTGATATCGGGGGCGATCGCCGCGGGCACGTTTCGCGGGCTTCCTCCGCCCAGGCCGGTCATCACCGCGATGTACTGTTTGCCATCGACGCTGTAGGTGATCGGGAATCCCTGCACGGAGGTGCCCAGCCGCGTCTGCCACAGCACTTTTCCGGTTTGCGCATCCAAAATATGAACGCGGCGATCGATATCGCCCACCAGCACCCATCCGCCGGCGGTGGACAGCGCGGCGGTGAGAAATGGCGCGTGCTGCTCGTACTTCCAGACCTCATTCATCGTCTTGACATCGTATGCGGCGAGCTTTCCGATCATCCCGTTGGTCCCCGGCATCGGCAAAAATTTGCGATCGCCCGCCGTGCCGCCGCCGTTGGGAGAACTGAAATCCACCTCGCGCGCGGTGAAGTCCATGCAGGATTGGCTCAGCGGCACGATCAGCAACTGCGCCGGCTGGTAGTAGCTCATCGCCTGCCAGTTCTTGCCGCCTTCGGTGCTGGGACAAATATTGATCGGCTTGTTGAGCTGCATCTCTAAAATATCGGTGCGATAATGCGGCGTGCCATCGCCGTCGAAGCGATCCCAAACCGTCTGCTTCACCATTTCCTTGTGGCCGAGATATTTTCCGGTGCGCCGGTCGAGTTTCCACAGCACGCCGGCCTTGCCCGCGCTGAAGGAGACTTTCTGATCGCCGATATCCACCAGCACGCGCTCGAACACCTCATCCAAATCGAACGATTCGCCCGGCGCGTGCTGAAAATACCATTTGAGTTTGCCCGTATCGGGATCGAGCGCGACGGTCGAATTCGCGTACAGCGTTTTATCGTAAGGCGTCAGGCGGCGGCTTAAAAAATTCCAGGGCTTCGATTGCGCGACGCCCCAGTAGGTCAGGTTGAGCTCGGGATCGTAGCTGCCGGCAAGCCATGTCTCGGCGCCCGCGCGATTATTCATCGGCAGGCTTCCCCAGGTCTCGCTGCCGGGCTGGCCCTCGCGCGGAATCGTATAAAATCGCCAGACGCGTTTTCCGGTGTGGAGATCGAAGGCGGAAATGTAGCAGCCTTCGCCGTCGAACTTCGCGCAGCCGGTCAGCCCCATCAGGACCTTGTCGCCGATCACGATATCGCCGCTGGTCGAAACATGCGGCTTATCGGAGGCCGGCGTATCCCAGAGAATTTTGCCGTTGCGCGCGTCGAGCGCGACCATATGCGCGTCGCTGGTGGGCAGCAGAATCTTGTCCTCGGCGATCGCGATGCTGCGAATGCCGCCGTAGCCCGGCGCCTGATCGGGACCGACGCGGGTTTCCCAGATCAAATCGCCGGTCCTGGCGTTCAGCGCCTGCACGATGTTGCTTGGGCTGGCGAGATAAAGGACGCCGTTGTGCACCAGCGGCGTGGTCTCATTCGCGCCGGAGTCGTTGATCGACCACGCCCATTTCAACTGAAGGCTGCTCACGTTCTCGCGCGTAATCTGATCGAGCGGGCTGTAGCTCCAGCGCTGATAATTTCGGCCGAAGATCAGCCAGTCCCGCGGCGGCGGATTGCGCAGCATCTCCGCGGTCACGGGCACGTAATCCGGAACCTCGCCCGGAACCGTGACGCCACGCGTGATGCGCGGCGCCAAACGCGCATCCGTTCCCGCCGTGGTTCCCGCGCCGAGGACGATCATCTCCGGAGCTCGCCCCGAAGGAACCGATGAGGAACCGCCAGGCGCGCCGGCCGCCGCGCCGATGCGCGTGGCCGCGCCCGATCCCAGCGGCTGATCGCCGGGCGCGGCGCCGTTCTGCTGAAGGAGGTACGCCGTGACGTTCAGCGCCGTTGCTTCGCCCAGCGATCCGGGGTTGGACGGCGGCATGTTTTGCAAAATTTCGCCGAACAGCTCACTCGCCATTTTCGACCGCCAGTGCAGCAGGAACGTGCCGCCGGAAAGCGCCGGAGCGTCGCCGGAGCCTTCGAGCTTCGCGCCGTGGCAGCCGGAACAGATTTGGCTATAAATGTTCCGGCCGGCCTCAGCTTGCGCGGCCGTGAAAATCCGGACCGGGGTTTGCGCCCAGATCGCACCCGGCAGAAGGAAAATCAAACCCAGAAAGCGCGGCACGTGAAATCTCCTTCGGAAGTTCGGTTTCATATCATACGTCATGACGAGGCCGCCGTGCTTTGCGCGCCGCAATGGCGGAGGTATGCTGGAGATCATGAAAAGGGCGGCTTTCCTGCTGTTCCCCCTGGCGCTCGCCGCGCAGACCTCCGGAAGCGAAGTCAAAATCGATACCCCGCGCGTGCGCGTTCTTGCGGCTACCGAGCAGCCGCATCAGCCGACCGCGCTCCACGAGCACCAGTTCAATCGCGTCATGATCTACCTCGACAGCGGCCGCATGATCGAAACCCGCCCGTCCGGCGAACGCCAGACGATCGATTTCAAGGCGGGCGAGGCGCTCTGGAATCCCGCCGCCGGTCCTCACACCAGCGAATTCTTGGCCGATCATCCGGTCCGGCTGATTGAAATTGAGGTCAAGTCGATGCCCGGCTCCGAACCCGTCCTTTCCCCGCTCGATCCGCTGAAGGTCGATCCACAACATTATTCGCTGGTTTTCGAGAACCGCCAGGTGCGAGTTCTTCACGTGCGGTTCGGAGCAGGCGAACGCAGCGCGCGCCATCAGCACTCCTTGAGTCACATCGTGGTTTATTTAACCGATCAGGCCCGCGGCAAGGCCGGCGAAGTCCGCCTGGACGGGCCGATGACGCACACCGAACAGAATCCGCTTCCGCGCCCGGTGGAGCGAATCGCCGTGGACCTGAAGTAGACCAGCATCGTCATCACGCCGAAACAGCGCTTCCCGCCCGCCGGCGCTCCGCCTCCGGCGCCGCGCTCATCAGCAAAATGCGCTGTTCGAGCTCGCGCTCGCGCGTTTTATCCTCGATCAGGCAATGATGCCCGACCAGGCGCGCCTTGCGATCGTACGCCGCCACGAGCTTCACATTCAGCCACACCGGCGAGCCGTCCATTCGCCGGCCCGGACCATCGAAGCAGTGAACGCCGCTTAGCAGCATCTGCCGGTAAGCCTCACCCGCTCGATGGTGCTCCTCCGGCGGAAACATTTTGTACCATTCCTGTCCCGCAAGATTCTCAGGCGAGCAGCGCACGGTTTCGGCGAAGGAGCGATTCACGCTGCCGAACGTTCCATCCGCGCGGATCCAGGCGACGCCGCTCTGCACATGCTCGATCGCCACCCGCTTGGAATAAAGCTCGTCATTGAGCGGCGCTTGCCGCCGCAAAACCCTGCGCAAAACGATGATAAGAACCGTAAGCAAGCCCAACAGGTATAACCACAGCATCAGAAAACCAACTCCTGCTGTAGTTATCGGCCAATTCGCGAACGGGATTAAGTAAGGTGAGCGATTCCGCCCTATGCCCCGAGCAGGCCCCGGAATCGCGGCTCCGCGTATCCCGGAAAAACTGAAGCGAGCTGGCGATTTCCCATATGCCGGGCGACCAGTTCGCCCAGCACATCGCGAAAATCAGTGGTCAGGTTCAAGTCGCGGCCTTCATACAACTGTTCCTCGGCCATTCCCGGCCAGTCGCCGTAAACTTTGCCGCCCTTGACGCCGCCGCCGAAGACGAACATCACGTTGGCATGACCGTGATCGGTGCCGCGATTCCCGTTCTCCCGAGCCGTGCGTCCGAACTCGCTCATGGTGACGACGATCACGTCCGCCATGCGATCTCCCAAGTCCCGATAAAAAGCGGCCAGGGTGTCGCCGAAATTGGCCAGCAGATTGGGGAGCTGCCCGACGCTGGCCTTCGCTCCGACCTCGTTGACGTGCGTGTCCCATCCGGCCACGTCGGTGAAGGCGACCTCCAGTCCCACATCGGCCTTGATTAGCTGCGCGATCTGCCGCAGCGAATTGCCGAGCCGCCCGCCGGGATACGAAGCTCCGTTGGCCGGGGTGTACGGCTGTTTCTGAATCGACTGCATTAACTTCACGGCGTCGAAGGTTTCGCGCCCGGTGCCGTTCAGAACTTTATCGATGGCGCCGGCATACATCTCCTCGAAACTCAAAGCGCCGGCCGCGTCGCGCACCTGGAAGTCGCTCAGATTCGCGATCGCCACGGCGTCATTGCGCCCGCGCAGGGACCGCGGCAGATCGGCCGTGAAGCTCACCGCGCGCACCGGCGATTCGCGCGGCTCCTGGGGCAGCGCGCGATTCAACCAGCCGTCCGGCGTCGCCTTGCGGCCCGGCGTTCCCGATTCCATGTAATCCTGCGCGTCGAAGTGCGAGCGCGTCGGATCGGGCGAGCCGGCGGCATGCACGATCGCCAGGTGACCGGAATCGTAGATCGGCTTCAGGGATTTGAGCGACGGATGCAGGCCGAAGAATCCATCAAGATCGATGGCTGAATCGGGCGTGCCATCCGGACGCGGCACCGCGATCGTCGGCCGCAGATCGTAGTAGCGCTGCTCGCCGTGCGGGACCACGACGTTCAATCCATCCACGGCGCCGCGCTGGAAGATCGCGACCAGGATTTTCTTGCGCGGGCCCGGCGTATCCTGCGCGTACAATGCTCGCGAAAGCCACGCCGGCGTGGATCCCACCCCGAACATCGCCATTGCGGAACTTTTTAGAAAAATGCGTCGATTCATCGTATTTACCTGCTATTTTCTTTGAAAATCGGGCGATCCCAGGGCGAGCGCGGCGGCCAGCGCCGGTATCGCCGCTTTCGGATCTTTCGTCTTTTGATTCGCCATGGCCTTCTCGATCGCGTCGCGCGTGGCCGGGCTGGGATCGGTGAACAGAAGCAGCCGCGCCGTCTCCACCGGATCGCTGGCGAATCGCTCCGCGTCCACTTTTACGCCCGGCAGCCGGTTCTGCGCCAGCGCCAGCGCGAAATTCATCCGCCCCAGCAGCGACGCCGAGCTCACCCACTCCGCGTTCGCGTTCGAGTATCCAGTCGGTTCGACCTTGCGATACAGCGGCTCGCCCAACTGGCCGATCCGCTGCGCCAAAGGAAACGCATAATCCACCTGCGCGCCGGTGGCGCGAATGGAGGCCACAATCATTTCAAGCGGCGTCTTCACCTTTGCCCGATATGCGCCGGCCGAGAAAAATTCCTTCGATTCGAGCATGGTCCGCATCAGCTCGCGCAGATCGCCGTGCGTCCGAAGGAACGTTTTCGACATGCGGTCGATCAACTCCGCCGGGGGATTGTCGGCGACAAATCTTTGCGCCAGTTCCTTTGAAATAAATCTCGCCGTGGCGGGATGATTGGCGAGAATATCCAGCACTTTTTCGCCGTCTTCCTTGCCGCCGCCAGCCGGAATCGTCACCCCGAGCACGACTTTTTCGCCCTTGTCGTGAAGCCGATCGTTGTAGAAAAACTCACCGCCCGCCCCCGGCGCGCGAATGGTCCAACCGGTGAAGCAGCGGGCAACTTCGGTCACGTCCTTCTGCGTATATCCGCCATCGACGCCCAGCGTGTGCAGCTCCATCAGCTCCCGCGCGTAGTTTTCATTCAACCCGCGGCGCGACCTTCTTCCGTTCGGCGCGCGATCGGGCGCGACACTCTGCCAGTTATCGAGATAAAACATCATCGCCGGGCTGTTCGCTGTCGCTTCCAGCAGATCGCGAAATTTTCCGAGCACGTGCGGCCGGATCACGTCGCGCTCATAGCTCGGCACCAGGAACCGGTCCGCGCCTTTGTCGATATAAACGTTGAAGTGGTTGTACCAGAAATCGACCAGCTCTTCCTCAAGCTGCCGGTTGCTGAGAATCGCGCGATAAAGCTTCGCTTCTGCCAGATCGTAAAAGACGAGCTGCTGCGGCTGGTTCGCCAGCAGCAGCTTGCGGCGGACCACCGGGCTGGCCAAGGGCATGAGCTGCCCGCGCAATTCCGGCGGCAGCGCCACGATCACGTCGTCGATTTTATCCTCCGGAATCGACGCGAGGAGTTGTGTTTTCTCCGAAGGCGTTCCGCCGCGCAGCGTGCGAATCTGCTCGCGCGTCAGCAGGTCGGCCAGCGGCACTCGCGGCTCCAGGGGAGCGCTTTGGTCGGTTCCTTTTTTCACCTCGAAGCGCCGCAGCATCCGCTCCAGTTGCGCGCGCGCGATCGGATCTTCGGGCGGTTTCTGAAGTCCCAGCGCCACCGCGCGCACCAACTCCGGAGACGGATACGCCGCCAGCGTCTGCGCCTGCGTCATCCGCAGCGACTGGAGCGGCGCTAATTTTCGCTCCAGCTCCGGATTCTCCTTGATGCGCTCCGGATGAAGCTGCAACTCGATCCACTTCCGGACGCCGATTTTCCGCACTTCCTCCACGTCGCCCGGGCGCGGCCCGAACGTCAGCCGGTCGAGCGCGTGAATCACCTGGGCGTCTTTGGAAAGCTTCTTTTTAAAAAGCGAATCGTCGGAAGCGGCCTTTTTCGCGGTTCGCGCGGGCAGGGCTAAAGCGCAGAAAAATAAGGCGAATGCCAGGGTTTTGCGCACTTCTCTTGAATCCTTCTACCTTATTTAAACGCCAAAACCGGCAAAAAGTTTGACGTGGAGCGCAATTTCGCGCGCGCCGGGCGGCGTTTATCCGATTCTTAATTGCTCGCAGGTTTTTAAAACGAAGCGATCCGTCATCCCGGCGACGTAGTCGCAAACCTGCCGATGAAGCGGCTCATGGGCCGAATCTTCGCGGTAATCGAGCGGCATCGCCTCCGGCCGCGCCATCAGCGTATCGAACAGCTCCCCGAGTAGCTCCACCGACCGCTGCCGCGCCGGCATCAGCGACGGCGACTCATAGACGGTTTCGCGCAACAGCTTCTTCAGCTCCGCGGTTCCAGCCGCGGTGTCCTCGCTGAAGCGGACCAGGCGCGCCGCGCGGCGCACTTCATCGACGCTTGAAAGCGCCCGCGCCGCTTTCACGGTCGCCTCCAGCAATCCGGAGATCAGCCAGTCCATCAATCCGCGGCCGACCTCGTGCATCCGCACGCGCTCCGGCGCGCCGGGGAACTGCATCGCGGCAATGTCGTCCAGCTCGCGAAATTTCGCCACGCCGCGCCGCGCGTCCTCGACGGAAACCAAGCCCGCCGCGTAGCCGTCGTCGAGATCGGCGACGTTATAGGCAATCTCGTCGCAGAGATCGATCAGCTGGGCTTCGACCGGCGGACGCAGCCCGGGAAGATACTCATCGAGCTCCGGAAATTCGCCGGGTTCAAAATCGCGCGAATGCTTGACGATTCCCTCCCGCACCTCAAACGTCAGATTCAAACCGGGAAAACGCGCGTATCGGGTCTCGAACTGTTCGACGATGCGCAGCGCGTGCAGGTTGTGATCGAAGCGCTCGCCGAATTTCCGCATCCGCCGGTCCAGCTCGTCCTCGCCCGCGTGCCCGAACGGTGGATGCCCCAAATCGTGCGCGAGAGCCAGCGCTTCAGTCAAATCTTCATCAAGGCCCAGCACTCGCGCGGCGGTGCGCGCGATCTGCGACACCTCGATGGTATGCGTCAGGCGATTGCGAAAATGATCGGAGATCCCGGAGGTGAAGACTTGCGTCTTGTTTTCCAGGCGGCGGAACGCGCGCGCGTGCACCACGCGATCGCGATCGCGCTGGAAATCGTTTCGATAAGGATGCGGCGCTTCCGGATATCGCCGCCCGCGCCCGCACTCTACCGGGAAGCGAAGATGCGCCAGCGGTCCCGGATTCACCTAATGCTGCGGCGCGCTCGGCAACTCGCCCAATTCCTGCACCGCCGCCCGGCTGATCGCGGTGCGATCCGTGCGCATCGCCTCCAGCATCTTGCGAGCTTCCTCCGGATTCTTGCGCGCCTTCAATGCCGCCAGTTGGAGCTGCGCTTCGCCCTTGGAAACACTGATCGAGGGATGCGCAATCAAGTCCTGAATTAGCTTTTCCGCCTGATCGTCCTTGCCTTCGGATTCATAAACTCGCGCCAGAGAAAGCTTGGCCATCGAAGAATACGCCGCGGGAGCGTTGTTGACGATCTGCTGAAACCGCTTCTCGGCTTCCTGGAGGTTCCCTTTATCCACGGCCTCCGCGGCGAGATAAAACTCCGCCGTCGCGCCTTCTTCCGTACCCGGGTACTTCACCGCAATCTCGGTCATGGCTTTGGCCAGCGCCGCGTCCTTTTGCTCCTCGGTGTCGAAGTGCATGACGCCAACCTGCTGCACCGGTGCATTGCCGACGCTGGCGTTATCGATCCGCATCGCCGCCGCGAGCGCCTCCTGGCGAACCGCGGCCTGATGGTTGTTGTACAAATAGATTCCGCCGGCGATCAGCAGCACGGCGAGAACAATCGCGCCGTAGCGGATCACCTGATCCTTGTGATCGGTGATAAATTCGAAGCCGTGCTGGACTTCCAGGGCAAACTTGTCACTCTTCAGCTCTTTGCGTGTGCGTCGATCCACTTGAAAACTCCGAAGAATTCCAGTTTAGCATTCTTAAGTCCGCCGATGACGGCGAGTATCCGCCGCGCGTGCGGACCCGCAGCCGGCGCCCTTTATCGCCAGGCACCTGCACTTCGATTCTACGGAAGAAGTCATCCTTTGCCGGCGGGATATAATACGTGATCACGTAGGAGTGATTCAGATCATCATCGATGGAGGCGAACGCCATTCTCTGTTTCTGCCAGCTCGGCGCAAAGTAGACCTGGCCGCCGGTTTGGTTCGCCAATTCGGTGAAAGCATTGTGCGTCAGCACGGTTCGATCGCGCGCCGAGACGACATAGACCGGGACGCCATCATTTTCGGCAACGGCCCGCACTTGCGCCGGCGTCAGCATGCTGGTCCGGTCCTGCCCTTTCGAAAAAATGACCAGCACCTTATTCCCCTGAATCTTCGCCGCATCGCGCAACGTCAACAGCACCGCGTCATACAGCGAAGTGTCGTCGCCGGCCACCGCTTGCCGCAGGGCGCCGATCGCCGCGGCGCGGTCACGCGTCGGCGGCGTCAGCCGCATCAGGTTTCGGCTGAAACCGTAAACCGCCACCGCATCGGACGGATCCAGGCCGCGGATAAAATCGGCCACCGCGTCCTCGGCGTAGCAGAAATCATCGTACATGCGATCGCTGGTGTCGAATAGAACGAATACCGTGGTCGCCGCTTTTTCGCCCTCCTCCGGCGGAATGACGCTGCGGATGGTCCGCTCCTCTCCATTCTCGAGTACGCGAAAATCCTTTCGTCCCAGGTTTTCGATATAACGGCCGTGATGATCGGTGACGGTGACGCGAAGCTGAACCATGTTCACGCTCACCTGAAAGCGCGGTTTATCGGCGGCGCGCACAAACAGTACGAGCCCGTTGGCCACCGCCAAAATGCATATTGGCTGGCTAAGTTTCATTCGCAATTTCGCTCTGGCAGGATAAAATGCATCCGGCGTTCCGAAATCGCGATGCTATCCTCTTAGGGGCTGGGACTGTAATCCTTGGTAATTCCTTCTGGCATGAATTGTCCCGATTGCACGTCTATAACAGTGAAAGGCCGATGCGCATGCGTTTATCCCTCATCCCGGTGATTTTCCTCATGACCGTTTCCGCCTCGCCGGTGGAAACATCCGGAAGTGTCATGCGGACCACGCTCAAAAATGGAATGCGCGTGGTGGTGGTGCGCGACCCTCTCGCGCCGGTCGTTACCGTCGAAGAAAACATCCTTGCCGGGGCCGATGAAACGCCGCCGGATTATCCGGGATTGGCGCACGCCCAGGAACACATGGCGTTCCGCGGATGCGCCGGCCTCAGCGCGGACCAGATTGCGGCGATCTACGCGCAGCTCGGCGGGCAAAATAACGCCGATACACAACAAAACGTCACACAGTATTTCGCCACGGTCCCGGCCGCGAACCTCGATGTGGTTTTCCGCGCGGGTGCGGCGTGTCTGGCTCACATCGACGACTCCGCCGAGCAGTGGAATCAGGAGCGCGGCGCGATCGAACAGGAAGTGGCGCGCGATCTTTCCAATCCGACCTACAAATTCCTGACACGCCTCAATCAGGATATGTTCGCCGGAACGCCCTACGCTCATGACGCGCTCGGAACGAAGGCCTCGTTCGATAAAACGACGGCGGAAATGTTGCGCGATTTCTTCCGCAAGTGGTACGCGCCCAATAACGCAATCCTGGTCGTGGCGGGCAACGTCGATCCCGCCGCGGCGATTTCCCGTATCGAGCAGATTTACGGCTCCATACCCAGCCATCCGGTGCCGCCGCGGGCCGAAGTCAGACTCCAGCCGGTTCACGCCGAATCGTTCACGCTCGAAAGCAATCTGCCGTATCAGCTCGTCTTCGTGGCCTACCGAATGCCGGGAACGGACAACGCCACCGACTTCGCCGCCGCGCGCCTGGCCGGCGACGTTCTTTCAAGCGAGCGAGGCGATCTCTACAATCTGGTGATCAACGGCGAAGCTCTGGCCAGCGAATTCGCCATCGAGCAGACCTATCCGAAGGCGAGCGCCGGATTCGCCGTCGTTGCTCTTCCTCCCGGCGCCGATGCCGCGCCGCGCATTGAAAGCGTAAAAAACATTATCGCCGGATATGTTTCCAAGGGATTTCCCGCGGAGCTGGTGGAGGCGGCGCGGCGCATGGAAATCGCCAGCAACGAATTTCGCCGCAACTCCATTCCCGGACTCGCGCAGGATTGGTCCCAGGCGCTCGCGGCGGAGCATCGCAATTCGCCGGAGGAGGACGTGAACGCGATCCGGCAGGTGAAGCTCGCCGACGTCAATCGCGTGGCCCGCGCGTACCTGCAAAATCAGAGCGCCATCGTGGCCGTGCTCAAGCCGCAGCCCTCCGGCGCCGCGGTTCCCTCGGAAGGATTCGGCGGCGCGGAAAAAATTACGTCGGCGCCTTCGAAACCGGTCACGCTGCCCGATTGGGCGCAGTCTGAATTATCGAAACTCGCCGTACCGCCGTCGGATCTTCATCCGGCCGACCTCAGCTTGCCGAACGGGCTCCGTCTGATCGTTCAACCCGAGCACGCTTCAGCGACCGTAACCCTGCGCGGCGAAATTCATCACGAAAGCAAACTTGAAACGCCGCCGGGAAAAGACGGCGTGGCCGATATCGTCGATGAGCTGTTTTCCTACGGCACGAAAACGCGCGACCGCCTAAGGCTGCGCAAGGACCTGGACGACATTGCCGCCGATGAATCGGCTGGCGCCACGTTCTCGCTGCGCGTGCTCAAATCGCATTTCGATCGCGGCCTGGAACTGCTCGCCGATAACGAGCTGAATCCGGCCTTTCCCGCCGATTCGTTCAAGATCGTGAAGCAGCAAACCGCGGAGGTGGCGGGCGGGCAACTGAAAAGTCCCGAATATCGCGCCCGCCGTGCGGTGGAAGCCGCGCTCTATCCAAAAGGCGATCCGGTGTTGCGCGAAACCACGCCGGAGACCGTCGGCTCCGTCACCCTGGAGGACGTAAAAAACTATTATGCGCGCGCGTTCCGCCCGGACCTGACTACGATCGTCATCATCGGCGACATCACGGCGGCCGATGCGAAAGCGGCGGTGGAGAAATATTTCGGGGGGTGGAAAGCGGAGGGGCCCAAGCCCGAGGTGACGCTGCCTCCGGTTCCGATGAATAAACCCGCCGCGGTCGATGTGCCCGATCCGGCGCGCATTCAGGATTCGGTGGTGCTCGCCGAAACGGTCGGGATCGATCGCTTCAGTCCCGATTATTATCCCTTGCAGCTCGGCAATCACGTGCTTGGCGGCGGCTTTTACGCCACACGTCTTTATCATGATCTGCGTGAAGTCGCCGGGCTGGTCTACAACGTGGAGGATTCGCTCACCGCGTCGAAAACCCGCGCCATTTATTCGTTTACCTATGGCTGCGATCCGGAAAACGTTTCCAAGGCGCGGGCCATCATTCGCCGCGATCTGATCGACATGCAGACCACCAACGTCAGCGAAGCCGAGCTGCGCCAGGCAAAGGCTCTGCTGCTGCGCCAGCTTCCGCTTTCCGAATCGAGCGAGGACGCCATCGGCGGCGGGCTGCTTGGCCGCGCACTGCTCGGGCTGCCGCTCGATGAGCCGTACCTCGCCGCCCGCCGTTATTTCGCAATGACGGCCGATGAGATTCGGACCGCGTTCGCCAAATGGCTGCGTCCGGATGATTTCGTGCAGGTGGTCCGCGGGCCGTCGCCGAAGTAAGCGGCCAATCGCGAGACAATATCCCTAGTGCCCTGCCTTCCGGAGGCAATAGCCCATGCCCGACCCAAACGTCCAAGGCGTCCTGCCCGCCGCCCTCACGCCGCGCCGCGCCGATTCAGTTTCGATCGACAGCGCCGCCGCTCTGGAACTGATCGAATTTCTCGAATCGCACGGCGTGGACGGCATCACGCTGCTCGGCTCAACCGGCGAGTTTCTTCATTTCGCGATCGAGGATCGCATCCGCTTCGCGGAAATGGCGATTCGCCGCGCGCGCGTGCCGGTGATCGTCAATGCGTCTCATTCAACGCTTGACGGCGCCGTCGAAATCGGCCAGGCCGCCGCGGCATCCGGAGCCGCCGGCGTTCTTCTGATGCCTCCTTATTACTTCCGCTACACGCAGGAATCGATTCGCGCCTTCGTGCTTGAATTCGCCTCGCAGGTGGAGGCGCCGATTTATCTCTACAACATCGGCCAGTTCACGACGGAGCTGAAACTGGAAACCTCGCTCGATCTCCTTTCGACCGGCGAGTTCGCCGGCATCAAGGATTCCTACGGAGGCTGGGAAGATTTCGTGGAGCTTCAGAAAACCGGCTGCGCCGTTTTCACCGGCTCGGACAAAATGTATGCGCGGGTGGCCAGGGCCGGCGGCGCGGGAACCATCTCCGGCGCCGCTTCGGTTGTACCGGAACTTCTGGTCGCGCTCGACCGCCGAGCGCGCGCCGGCAAGGATACGGCGAGCCTGGAAGCGCTGGCCGGCGAATTTCTCGATCGCGCCTTCAGCTTCCCTTTCCCCCTCGCTTTTCGGGAAGCGGCGATGCTTCGCGGATTGAAAATGGGTCCTCACGCCTCGCCCGTGGGCAAAGCCGAGTGCGCCGCGCTCGAAGAATTTCGGCAATGGTTTCGAACCTGGATCGAGTCTCCGGCGTTTCGTGAAATCGCAAAGGCCTGAACGCGATCAGTTCGTCATCCGCGGGCGCTCGAATTTTTGATTGATGTATTTCTCCGCTTCCGCCAGCGCGCCTTGCGTATTGTCTTTGGTGCGCAGCGCCTGCCGGTATTCGTTCACCGCGCGGTCCCGCTGATCGCTGATGTCGAAAATCTTACCCAGGTTGATGTGCGCCCAGACTTCGGTCCATTTCGGCTGTAAATCGCCGTTCAGGGCCTCGCGAAATTCATTCGCAGCCGCCTGCCAGTTCTGCTGAAGGAAAAACAACTCGCCCACCCGATAATGCGCCAGGGAACTGTTGCGCGTCACGTCCAGCGCCTTCTGATACTCCTTCAGCGCCGAGGAATAATCGCCGACGGCGGTGAACTGCTCGCCGCGCTTGATGGCCACCGCTACGCGAATATTGTTGTCCCAATGCAAAACGCGGTCGTCCGGATCGAGGGTGACGCTCTTGGGCTTGCCGAACGTCTCAATCGCGAACTCCGACGAGGTCCCGACCACTTCCACCCTCTTCGTCTCAGGATTTCCTTCCGTCTGCACCTGCATATCGACGGGCATGCGGAACAGATCCAAATCCTGCGTTACCTTACCCATCACGCGAAATCCCTTCTGCGTGCGGAAAACGGTGTATTCCATTTTGAATTCTGGCGCGCCGCTCGATTCGGTCCATTCCGTGAAAAACCATTGCAGTTCCTCGCCGTAGGCCTCCTCGGCCAGCTTGCGAAAATCCTCGGTGCTGATCGATTTAAACGCGAACCTGTCGGGTATTTCGTGCAGCACCTTCTGGAAATTGTCCTCGCCGATCACGTATCGCAGCATATTTAATACGGCCGCGCCCTTACCGGCCGTCGCCGCCCAATATTCCGGCGAATAATCCTCCAGCCGCGCCGCCTGGATCAGCGGCGGCTCGCTGACCGTCAACGCTTCGGTGTAGGTCGCCTGAATCTGCGTATTGGCCGCGGCCGGGCCACCGGACTGCTCCGCATACAAAATTTCGGAGTAGCGCGCCAGGCCGTTTTCGATCCACATGTGATTGCGCGAGCTCGGCGAAACCAGCGCGCCCCACCACTGCCGCGAAACCTGATTGGCCACAAGCTGCTGGTTCACCTGCTTGCCGAATCCCTGCGGGGAAAAGAACAGCAGGCCCGGCGCCGCGTATCCGTTGGGCGTGCCGTCTTCGGTCTCGATCACGGTCAGATCTTTTTTGAACGGCGGCCCATATACGCTGGCGAAATATGTCATGGCCTTGGCAATCTCCTGCCCATAGGGATCGACGACGTCGTTCACCGTGCGGGTGTAGAACGAGGTGGTCACGCCGTTGGCGGTCACGCGCCGCGCGTCGCCCTTGACGACCGCAAAATCGCCGGGAAACGACGCCTGCGAAAACTGAAAGCGCGTCGCGGTCATCCCGGCCGGCGCTTTCTCCTGCAACTCGATGCCGGACGCCACAACTTTATAGCCCTGCGGCACCGTTACTTTCATATCCGAGCTGAACCGGTCCACCGTGTAGTCGTTCAGCGGGAACCAGCGCGCCGGGTACATAAAATACGCAAAATCGGGGTGAATTGCAGCGAATTTGATGCCAAAAACCGGCGAATCCTCATTTCCCGTCAACTTGCCGTCGTAGATAAACGTGAGCGCGGCGGGCTTGCCCTTGGGCAGCATATCGAGCAGGTTCAACCGCACCGTCATATCCTGCGCCGTTCGCGAGGCCGGCACCTGCCGCCCCTCCTCATCGAGCACTTTCGATAAACTCAGCGCATTGTTCAACTCGAACGTCAGCGAGTTGGTGTCTTCGAGCGGAGTGAACCGCACCACAACGGTCGCATTGATCGTTTGCGCCGCCGGATCCACCTGCGCGTCAATTAAATAACTCTGGACATCGAGCCGCGCCCGAGATCCGCGATCCTGGGCATAAGCGCAGGCCGCCAGCAGCATCAGCGCCGCGGCCGGGGCGCGCACGCCACGGTTAAACCACCTGAACGGTTTCCTTGCGTTCACTCCACACCTTCCCGAACTCAACAGCGATTTGCAAGGCAAATTGCTGAAATCGTCGCCGCGGCGATTTCCAGGGGATCGGCGTCGGTTTGAAGGGCGCGAGCTACCTCGGCCAAGCCACCGAGCATACGCCGCCTCGCTCCCTCATCTTCGAGCAGCCGAATCGCCTCTGCCGCGATCCGCTCTCCGGTCATTTCTCCCTGAATCAGCTCCGGCACGATTTGCCGCTGCGCCACCAGGTTCACCATCGAAAGGAACGGCGCGCGAACCAGCCACCGTCCCAACATCCAACTTAACGCGTTTACGCGATAAAAAGTGACCATCGGGACGCCGGCCAGCGCTGCTTCGATGGTTACCGTGCCGCTGGCGGCCAAGGCAAGCTCGGAATGCGCAAGCGTATCCCAGGTCAATCCTTCAATTACTTGGATGGATGATGCTCGAACGCGTTCCCAAAAAGTGGATTTTTCCGTTCCAAACCCGGGAGGAAGCGCCAAAATAAACGTCGCCTTGTGTTTTTCGCCGATCCGGCGAGCCGCGTCCAGCAGATCAGGGACATGGCGGGCAACTTCGCCGCGGCGGCTGCCGGGCAGCAGGGCGATGATCGGCTGTTCGGGCGGAAGACCGAATTTGCGGCAAAATTCATCGCGCGTCATCGAGGCCCGGAAAATCCGCGCCAGGGGATGGCCGATATACGTCGCGGGCACGCCATGTTTCTCAAAAAAAGCCGGTTCGAAGGGGAAAATCGCCAGCAGCCGGTCGATGGTGGCGCGCATTGTCCGGACCCGGCCTTCGCGCCAGGCCCAGGCCTGCGGCGCGATCAGATACACGATGGGAATGCCCCTCCGCTTGAATTTTTTCGCTAGGCGAAGATGAAAATCGGGCGAATCGGTAAGCACCGCGATGTCCGGCCGAAACTCGGAAGCGACGCGGGTGAGCTTGCGAAACTCCCGCCAAATCCGTGGAATATGCGCGATAACTTCAACCAATCCTACAACTGCGATTGACCGCGCGTCCACGATGGGGTGGACGCCGGCGGCCTGCATCCGCGGCCCGGCGCAGCCGAAAAATTCGGCGCCGGGGTGCTGGCGCCGCAGCGCCTCGACCACGCGTGAGGCATAGAGATCGCCTGAAGCTTCGCCGGCGGAGATAAAAATGCGCACCTGAAAGTCAGGGTACTAAACGATTTGAAGAAAAATCAGCGGCTGGTGGCGAGTCGTTGAGGTAGCGGCGATTCGTGGCCTCTCGCGGTGACTCTTTCGACCGAAACGACGCGGTGATGATCGACCAGCAGCGCGTGGTCGAAGTTATTCACCGTGGGGCAGACGTGGCGGGGAATTAAATAGAGCGGCTCGCCGATGGCCGGGCGCGCGCCGGATTTCACCTCGATGGGAAGATGCTCTTCGCTGGGTTTGAGCGGCAGCAGATCGGGATAACCGGCGACAACGCAGGTGGGCACGCCGGCGTCGGCGGAAACGGATTTGTGCCCGGCGTCGCAGGTGAGATAATTTTCGCGCGGGTGGCTGACCACGGTTGAGAGCACCACGGCAGCGGGCTGGTAACCCCATTCCGCGGGAAGCTGGGTGAGACTGGTCGCGTCGCTATAAACGACGGTGCCGGGCGAGGCGCGGTGGACGAAGCGCGATTGGCGAAAAGGCGCATACGTGGCCGCGCAGGGAAACGCGGGCGTTCCGGAAGTAATGATCTCGCCGGCGGGAAAGCCGGCTTGCTCCATCGCGGCGGCGATTTCCATCAGGCGATCGTAGCCCTGATGCGCGAGTTTTTCGCGTTCTTCCAGAGATTCAGAGTGGACGTGACCGTCATAATAATGCAGACCGCGAAATTCGGTTGGAATCGCGCGCGCGGTTTCGAGGATCGCCGCGATGCGGCTCTGCGGGATGCCGGTGCGATCCATTCCCGGATTCACGTCGATAAATATTCCGATGCGGCTTTGTTTCCACGCGGCGGCCTGCTGCGGATTTTCAACCAGAACGGAGATGCGCGCTCGCGGGTTGGCCTCAGCAAGCTGGCGGAGGCGCGCGGCATTGGCTCCGACCACCGGATACGCAAGCAGCACGTCGGTGATGCCGGCCTCGCACGCCGCGGCGAGCTCGACCGTGGTGGAGCACTTCGCCTGAAGAATGCCGCGCAGGGCCATCCGGCGCATGATGAATCCGAGCTTTGCGGTTTTGACATGAGGCCGCCAGCGGTTGGGATCGCCGCCGAGCAGGCGAATGGTGGCGGCGATGTTCTGGTCGACGATTTGCGGATAAATCGCCAGAGCGGGAGTGAGCAGCTCGCGGCTGTTTTCGATGGCGTAAGGCGCTGCGGGAATCACAGAACCAGCTTACCGGATGGCGCGCGCTATAGCGCCGCTTCGAGCAGGCACTGGCGGATGCTGGCGGCGGTGGCCGGGTCGAGCTTGCGGCCATCGCGAGTCACGTAGAAAACGTCGTGCGCTCTATGCGCTTCGGTATCGATGAGCACAACCTCAATGTTACATCCGGCGGCGCTGAGCGCCCGGGCGAGATCGTAAAGAAGTCCCGGGCGATCCTCGGCGGCGATTTCGATCAGAGTGGCGCGCTCGCTGGCGGCATCGTTCAGATTGACGGAAGGCTTCAGGCGACCGGAACGCAACGGCTTGGGGCGGCCGAGCAACAATCGTTCTACGGTTTCCTTGCCCTCCACCACGCGGCGAACCGTGCGGCGAAGGCGATCGGATTCGGAGGGGTTCAGCTCCAGGGCGCGATGCGGATCAGAGAAAGTAAAAACATCAACGACGATGCCGCGCGCGTTGGAAAAGGCTTCGGCCCGGACGATGTTCAGGCCGAAGGCGGCGATGGCGCCGCTGACGGATGCAAAAAGACCGGGCTGGTCGCGCGCAAGCAGCGTCAGGCGATAGATTTCTTCGTGCTGCGCGATTTCGATGGCGGCCGGCCGCGATTCAAGCTGGCGCGCCAGATCGAAGTGCGCCTGAATTTCGGGATGGGTGTGGGTCCGGAGATAGCGAACCGGCAGACCTTCAAGAAACGAAGCGAGGGCGGGGTCGGCCTCGGCCGCATGGATGCGATCGGAATAGAGCTGGCTTGTGAGCTCAGCGGAGGTGAGCACGTAAACCTGCCAGAGCTGCTCCAGGCGCCAGGGCGTCATCGCTTCGGGATTGACCGCGCTGATGTCGGCGTAGGTAAGCAGGGTGAGCTGCTTCAGGCGCTCGATGGTTTGGACGCGAGCGGCGACGGCCCTGGCGGTGGCCAGATCGCGCAGGTCGCGCGAGGTCATGACGGCTGATAAATCCAGATGATGGGCGATGAGGAATTCGATGGTCGAGCGATCCTCATCCGGCGCGCCGAGGCGAAGCAGGATCTCGCGGGCGATGCGGCGGGAAGCTTCGACGTGATCGTGTCCGGAGCCTTTACCGATATCGTGCAACAGGAGCGCGAAGCGAAGGCGGTGCGGATCGGGAATTTCGGAGAAGAGAGCGGCAAAGCGGCGATCGGCGATGGACTCGAGCGAAGCGATGGCGACGATGCTGTGTTCATCGACCGTGTAGCGATGATAAAAATCGCGGACGACCAGGCAATCGATGAATCGCCACTCCGGGATCAGGGGGGCGAGAATTCCGGCTTGCTGCATCGCGCGCAATCCGGCGGCGGGATGGGGCAGCGATAGAAGCCGCTTCCAATCTTCCCAACGCGCGTCAGGCGCGGCGCCGGCGAGGCGCTCGATCGTCGCGGAGGCAAGGCGCAAGCGATGGCGCGCGACAAATTCGAAGACGCCGAAATCGCCCGCGGCGGGATTGCGCATCCAGACGCGATCGCGCTGCACGGTGTATTCGGCGGTCGAAAGACGCGAGCGCCATTCGTAAAATCGCCCGAGCAGCGCCGTCTCTTTCGGCGGGACGGCTTCGATCGCGCGGGCAAGCGCGCGCTCCACTATCCTGGCCTGGCGATAATAATCGCGCATCAGCGCGGCCGGGTTGGATCTGAGCGCTTCCTGCGCCTCGAAGTGCAGAATGTTGCGATCGCGGCCGGCCATTTCATGCAGGCTGGCGCGAAGCGAGGCGAGCATTTCAAACGGCGCCGCAAGCCTGGGAGCTTGATCTTGCGGATGCAGCCGGTTGAGCCAGCAAACCGTTTGCAGATCGCGCAGAGCGCCGGGCGTGTTCTTGAGGTCCGGCTCCAGGTGATAGATCGTATTTTGAAATTTGGCGTGGCGCGATTCCGTCGTTTCGATCAGACGGCGCGCGATGGCGGCGCGGCGCTTTGCCAGGAAGGCTTCAAAGCGATGATCGAGCGCGGCGAAAACGGCGGGGTCGCCCAGAAGAAAGCGCCGGTCAAGCAGGCTGATGGTGAGTTCGAGATTACCGTCGTGATCGGCCGCGCACTCAGCCGCGGTGTGAACCGCGTAGCTGGGACGCAGGCCCAGATCCCAGAGCGACTGGAGAAATTCGGACCACGGTTCTTTCAGGCGGCTGATTTCTTCGTCGGAGGCGGCGATCAGAAGCAGGTCGATATCGGAATGAGGGAAAAGCTCGGCGCGTCCGAACCCGCCGACGGCGGCAAGCGCGGCTCCGCGCAGCTTGGGCCATCTGCGCCGGAGGATCGCTTCGACGGCGGCGGTGCGGGCGGCTAGAGTGGAGCGAACGCTTTCCGGCGCGGGAGGAACGAGGACCGCTTCGGGCTTCATGGGAACATCATTTGCGCGGGCGGATGCGGCATGTCACAGGGCCGCTTCGCCGCGATCCTCGTTGCGGATGCGGATTGCTTCGGCAACGTCGAAGACGAAAATTTTCCCATCGCCGATTTTGCCGGTTCGCGCCGAAGCGAGGATCGTCCGGATGGCTTCCTCGGCGCGCGCCTCGGCGATGACCAGCTCGATTTTGATCTTTGGCAGGAGGTCCACCTGATACTCCATGCCGCGATAGATCTCCTTGTGGCCCTTCTGCCGGCCATGCCCGCGCACCTCGCTGACGGTCATACCGTCGATTCCGATGTTTTTCAACGCTTCCTTGACGTCTTCGAGCTTGTGCGGCTGGATCACGGCTTCGATCTTCTTCATGCTTCGAAATTGTACCCTTCTTCGCCGTGCATGCTCAGGTCGAGTCCTTC
>JAJPHS010000176.1 GCA_021325175.1 Terriglobia bacterium | reverse complement strand
CCTGAAGAGTGTAGAATTCGCGCCGGAGGTTCGGCATGAATCGAATCCTAGTCTTCGCGCTGCCACTTGCGGGTGGCGTGGCCGGCCCTCGCCGCGGCTTGCCGGGCGGCCATTTTCTTTTCTGATACGCTGATCGGGTGGCGCCGCGCCCCCAGCTTGTCCCCGAGATCGTCATTCACAATAGCGATGGCAAGACCGTCACCGTTCCCCTGGACCGCGACCGGATTACCATCGGCCGGTCGAACGCGAATGAATTGTGCTACCCCGACGACGCCGGACTCTCCCGCCAGCATCTGGCCCTGCTGCTCGACGGCGGGCACTGGCACGTCGAGGATCTCGGCAGCAAGAACGGAACGCTGGTCAACGGCAACAGAATCGAGAAACGGGTGCCCTTTCGCGCGGGCGATCGCATCTCCGCCGGGCATCTGACCATCGAGTTCGTCAGCCCGGAGCCGGGTCCCGACGGCCAGACCGTCGAATTCGTCGACCACGCCGAAAGTATTTCGAGCTCCTCGATGACGGTGGTGGCAAGCCTCGACGGCGTGCTGGGCCCGCAGGCAGGCGACGATTTCAACAAAACCTATGTGATGCAGGGCAGCCCGCAAACACGCGCGCTGATTCGCGCCGGACGCGAGCTCGCCGGGCATCGTCCCCTGGACGAACTGTTCAAGGTGATCATGGATCTGTCGGTGGAGGCGGTGAACGCGGGTCGCGGCGTTCTGATGACCATCGAGGGCGGGGAACTGCGCCTGCGCGCCCACCGCGGCGACGGCTTCCGCATCTCTCATACTGTGCGCGATCGCGTGCTGAACGAAAAAGCGTCGCTGCTGGTGCGCGATGCCCGCATCGATCAGGCGCTGCGCGATCCGATCAGCATCGTCGAAGGACAGGTCCGCAGCCTGATGGCCGTGCCCCTGCAAACCAATGATCGCGTCATCGGATTGATTTACGTGGATACCCCGCACCTGATCCGCGAATTTTCGCGCGAGGATTTGAATCTTTTGACGGTGATGGCCAACGTCGCGGCGATCCGCATCGAGCACGCCCGCCTGAATGAGATCGAAGCCGCCGAACGCGCCCTGGCCAAGGAGCTCGAGCAGGCCGCGCAAATTCAGAAAGGGCTGCTTCCGGCGAACCCGCCGGCGCCCGCCGGCCTCGACATCGCGGGCAAAACCACGTCCTGCCGCACGGTCGGCGGAGATTATTTCGATTACCTCGCCTTCCCCGACGGTCGCGTGGCGATGCTGGTGGGCGACGTGGCGGGAAAAGGCATGCCCGCCTCTCTTCTGATGTCCAGCCTCCAGGCGCGCGTGCAGGTGCTGTTTGAGGAAGGCGACGATCTGGCGCGAAAAATCGGGCGGCTCAATAAGGCGATCTGCGCGCATTGTCCCGACAACCGGTTCATCACGTTGTTTATGGCGGTCGCCAATCCGCAGACGGGCGAGCTGGTCTATACCAACGCCGGGCACAATCCGCCGCTGTTGATTTGCGCCTCGGGCGAAGTGAAGCATCTCGCCGAAGGCGGCGTGATCCTGGGAATTATGCCGGCCGCCGTTTATAAGGAAACGCGCGTCGAGATGCGCGCCGGCGACGTTCTGGTGATGTACAGCGACGGCGTCACCGAGGCGGTGAATCCCGACGACGAGGATTTCGGCGAAGTGCGGTTGGGCGAACTGGTCGCGCGGCTGCGCGGGCGCAAAGCGACGGAAATCGTCCAGGCGATCGAATCCGCCGTGCACGATTGGACGCAAGGCGCCCCGGCGGCCGACGACGTAACCGTAGTGGTCGCGCGCCGCGTTTAAAGCCCGAAAACGCCCGAAACAGCGGAGGGGGATTTTAAATCCGCGCAGCGCTTCAGCCCTGCTCTCAAATTCGGGCTTACGGTAATTCTTTGATTTTTAAAGCGAAGTAACGTTGTTGCATCCTTTTGCTATCTTCACGCCAGCCATTTTCAAGTTCAGCCTGCTGCCGCGTCCCAAGCCGGCCGGCGCGAGCGATGTGCACGCTCGCCAGCCGCGCGTGCGGCCAGGCATATCGCGGCGCCAGCCGGATCGCATTTTCATAATGCTGTTCCGCGGAGGCATAGGACGCCGGTGTGGATTTCTGCTCGTCAGCGAAGCCTTGCAGATATTCGTCGAAGGCTTGCGCGCTGGCAACATACTCGGCGCTCGCGGGCCCGGTCAGCCGGACGCGCAACGCTCCGGCGACCGCTTGCGCGATCTCATCCTCGACGCCAACAACAGCTTTGTGGCGAATCCTGAAATCCAGGGCATCTTAACTGAGATAGTCCAAGCCTTTACTGGAAAAAATCCGATTGCGGCGGCGATCGCGGCAAATTCGAGGAGACGCCGTATGCCACGGTCTACCGGAAACCGGCAACCATTCTGAGAGACTTCGTAAAAGCGCTCAAATTGTCGCCGTCCAACCGCTCTATAATTACCGGAAAGAAATAGACCAGTAAACAACGCCGCGTGAGCGGCGATTGCTGGCGGAACAAAACCAGGCCGCCGGGATACTGGGAGGAGGCGCAAGATAAACTTGCCGAGCTTCTTTTTAAATGACGATATGCCAGTATTCCCGGTCCTCCGTTTTGGTCACGCTGATGGAGTCCAGAATTGTTTTAAGGACCTGGCAGCGGCACAAGCAGGGTCGTTTCCGAGGAAGCGCAGCCCAGGCATGCGTAGGACGCTCTTGCGGCCTCCAGAAAGTCAATTTGCGCGCGGTGGAGCACAAACCAGAAGTATGGAATATCGCCGGACTTCTGCCGAGGGGTTCGTCTACCTGGTCGCGGTCATGGACTGGTTCAGCCGCTTTGTGCTGAGCTGGGCGCTGTCGCTGACCATAGAGGTTGATTGCTGTATCGAGGCGCTGCGGCGTGCGTTGGATCGGGGCCGGCCCGAGATCTTCAACAGCGATCAGGGCTCGCAGTTCACCTCCGACAAATTCACCGGCATCCTGGCCAAGCGCGGCGTCCGCCATCAGCATGGACGGGCGAGGGCGCTGCCTGGACAACATCTTTATCGAGCGGCTGTGAACTCGTTGAAATATGAGGAGGTCTATCTGCGCGAGTACAATCGCGTGCCCGATGCGCGGGCCGGCATCGGCCGCTGGTTCCGTTTCTACAACCACCAGCGCCTTCACCAGAGTCTGAACAAACAAGACGCGGCCGGGCCTAAACTGACAACACAGATCAATGCGGGGGCTCTGCCCCTGCACCCCCGGCATTTAACGCTTTGCCGCCAGAATGGCTGGCGGTAGAATCAAGGCACTTGAGCGGAGTATAGGGCTCTCCAGGGATGGAACCCGAGCGTCGACTCAAGGGCCGGAATAGCCGGGGCCGGCTTCGTCCGCCCCACTCAATTCAGACGCCCAGGTCGCTGACTTATTGATGGCCGATTTTGGTCTTGACAACCAGGACACCATCGGATGCCTGCGCAGAGTTCGTGATATACTCATTAAAGTACACGATGTTAACCCGCTTTGGCGAATCCGGGGCGGATGCCTTCTCCATCATGAAAATTGCGGGGCACAGCTCGGTTACGGTTTCTCATCGTTATGTGCATCCGTCGCCAGAATTCCTGGAGAGGACTTTCGAACGGTTTAATGCTATGAACAGTTCCGCGCGTGGCGAAAAGAGCAATGAAGCCACAAAAATGGCCACAAGCCAAAAATCTGTAGTTGCGGAAATAGCTTCCAAGTCTAAGCGAATTAACAAGATGGGCGCGTAGCTCAACTGGCAGAGCAACTGACTCTTAATCAGTAGGTTGAAGGTTCGATTCCTTCCGCGCTCACCACTTATTTACGGACCCGCACCAAATCGCCCGTGGCGGTAATAGTCCAATGCTCGCTGTCATTCGACTCCAATTGCTCGGAGTGGATGCGGTCCTTCCCGGTGAAGACGTTTGTGGTTCGATGGTACGTCGTCTTTCCGTTCCGCTCGGCTTTGCTCGAATAGGTCCAACGGTTGCCTTCGATGCGCAGCTCGCCGCGGCCGGTGGCGAATCCTTCCTGCAAGACCGCCTGAGTGTAGTAGCTCCCGGGCGAGCCGGCCGGCACGAAGATGAGCAGCGCGCCAGGCTTTCCGTCGACCGTCTGCTGGCAGACGAAAAAACGCCCCGCGAGCGCGCAGTCATT
>JAJPHS010000177.1 GCA_021325175.1 Terriglobia bacterium | reverse complement strand
TAGCGAGGGGGTCCCACCCGTTCCCATCCCGAACACGGAAGTTAAGCCCCTCAGCCCCGATGGTACTGCACGCGCGAGTGTGTGGGAGAGTAGGACGTTGCCCAATTAAAAAGAAAGCCCCGGTCGCAACCCGGGGCTTTTTGTTTACCGACTTTTTGCTTACCGGGGTCGGCTCATCTCAGCGATGGGCTCGCCGTGCAACTTCCGCCCGCCCATGGAGTTCGTGCCGCTCCACTCGCGGGGCCATCGGATGCCACGGCCGCTCGTAGGGATGCACGTACGTAAGCCGGTTATCCCAAACCCGGCGCCATGGTTGCCGATCAAGCACCAGGACGTGCGAAGGCCAAATAAACCCGGCGTGAACCCAACCGAACGGCAACAGCGCGGGTCCGATCCAGACCGGAGGACCGAAGCTGATGGCGGCGCTCACCACCACACCTCCGACCGGCCGCGAGAAGACCACCACGGGATCATACACTGGCACGTAAATGTAAGCCGGATCGACTGGCAGAATTTCGATATAGCCGGGATAAACTCCGATCCGAAGGTGGGAGTTTGATCGCAGATACCCGTAATCGTAGGCGCGCCGGCGCATCCGCTGCACGGCGTCCATCACGGCGGAACGCTGCGTGAGAACGGCGTCACCCAACTGCCGCGTCCAGCTCATATCGCGACTCATCATGTCGAGCACTGATGGGAATGGTAGCAGTGCCAGCACGCTCGGATCCCAGTTAAGATGATCGGCGGAGATCGCGTTCGCCAGTTCGTCCCCATGGAGATAGCTGTGTCCTTCGGCCCAAGCCGCCGCTTCCGGAATCTGATCCGGATACGTCGATGCGGTCAGGATCTGGGCCAGCAGCGGATCGGGATATAGCGCGATTCTGCTGACCAGTTGATCCAACTGATCCGCCCTGAGAGGAACAGGCTGAGCAAACATCGGCGCGACAGCGAGCAACAGCGCAGCAACCAAAATGACGAATTTACTCCTGAATTTTTTCATACACACCTCCTGAATTTCGCCACAAGCCCGCCGCTTCTGGAAGGAAAGACGAAGGAAGGACCAGAGCGGCGAAGGGCAAGCGGGAACTTGCCTGCTTGCGGCTTTTGGTTCCACTCGCCAAAAAAGATGAGCGAGGCACGGTGCTGGTTGCAGATCGCGCCGGCTGAAATCGGGCTGTAACCGGCGCGCGGGCCGCCGCGTACTTACCAGTGGACGTTGTTTCCCGAACGTTTCCCTTCGCGGCATTTACCGCGACGATTTATTTCTCAGCAAATTTACAGAAAGGAAAAAAAGTGAGGTTTACAACCATGCGCAACAACACTGCGAACTTGATTCAAAGCCGAAGCAGGATCATCGCGATGTTGTTCGTGGCGATTCTCGGCTTCGCGCTGGTCTCCCCCATCCGGGCTGATGAGTGGGATAAGAAAACCATCGTGACGTTCAGTGCGCCGGTGGAGATTCCAGGCAAGGTTTTGCCGGCCGGCACCTATGTTTTCAAGCTTCTGAATTCCGTATCGAACCGGAACATCGTTCAGGTTTTCGATAAAGACGAGAAGAAGCTTTTTGCCACGATACTGGCTATCCCCGATTATCGTTTGCAGCCCTCGGACAAGCCTGTGATCCGTTTTGAGGAGCGTTCGTCCGGGTCTCCGGAAGCCATTAAAGCCTGGTTCTATCCCGGCGATCTTTATGGCCAGGAGTTTGTCTATCCGCACACGCGAGCGGTTGAATTGGCGAAGCGAACCAATCAGAACGTTCTGTCGATGCCCAATGAGATGAATCAGAACATCACCGCACCGGCCAAGTCCGCCAGCGAGCCGAGTGTGCAGGCCATGCAAAACACGGAAGTCACCGCGGTGAAGCCTTCCGGCGAGCAGATCGAGCTGGCCCAGGCAGTGGCGAGCAAACCGGAGAATAAGGAGAATCCTTCGCCGAATTCCACCAATACGGCTCAGAACAACAGCGCCGCTCCGGCGGAGAATACGTCCAGTGGCGCCGGCTCGCCGGCCCCGGCGGACAATCGCCCGGACAGTTTGCCTCAGACGGCAAGTGAGCTGCCTCTGATGTCTATGCTGGGAACGGGCTCTCTGGGAATGGCGATCCTCGCCGATTATCTCCGCCGCCGCACTTTCTGAAGACGCGCGGAAAAGGTTCGGTCTGACGCGGCGGCTCAGGCTGCCGCGTCAGCGAATTCTTCCGGGCTTAGGAATTCGCCCGCCGGAGGTTTTGGAGCGATGAAGCGTGCCTTGCTGGTGCTGGAGATCCTGCTGGTGCTGGTCAGCGTTACCGTGCTGGCCTATGTCGCGCGAGTCTGGCGGGAAGCGCGCGCAACGCAAGTTCAGGGGCGCGCCGAGATTTATCGCGCGGCGCCGGGTTCCGCGCCGCTTCGCGCGCCGGCTCCCCTGGCCGAGGGAACTGTGCTCGGCGAAATAGCGATCCCGCGACTTGGCGTCTCAAGGGTCATCCTGGAGGGGACCGAACCTGGCACGCTGCGACGGGCAGTGGGACATATCCGGGGAACGGCGATGCCCGGCCAACCGGGTAACATCGCGCTTGCCGGACACCGGGATACGTATTTCCGGCCGCTGCGCAACATCCGCATTGGCGACGAAGTGATCCTCAGGACCGCCGCTGGAGCGGCTGTTTACCGCGTTCATTCCACTCAGATCGTTCGTCCCGACAACGTTGAAGTCCTCAACAATACGCAGTCGGATACGCTGACCCTGGTGACTTGTTATCCCTTCCGCTACATCGGCCCAGCTCCGGAGCGCTTCATAGTTAGAGCAGTGAAGACGCCAGCGCCGGTATCGGACAAGACTTCTTAAGGGCATTGTTCGCAGGAATTTGCAACACACGCCGTCCGGAGCGCTACCGTGCCTGGCCCCGAAAAATTACCTCCCGTCGGGGATGGTCTTTGCGCCGCTTTCCGGTCCATACTCGAACCAAATGCGGGTTAACTGGCGAGGCGTGGCGAACCAGCTACTTGAACGGGGCCGGGATTTCATTCGCAAATGGGAGCAGTTTAGCCAGGAAAACAGAACCGTGCTGGCGATCACCACCGACGAACGCTGCCGGATGGACCTGCGGGTGCTTGCCATTGAACAGCGATGGCATATTTTGTTTGCCTCATCTCTCCAGGACGCGCTCCTGCTTCGCACCGGCAGCCGCCCTTGCGTGCTGATTTACGATTTCGACATGCCCGTGGACTGGCAAACTGCTTTGCGGGCCTTCGCCGCATCACCGCAGCCGGCGATTCCCATAGTGCTCGGGGCGGCGTTTCCTGGGAATCTCCGCGATGAAGTCGTGAACTGCGGAGGATACGACGGGGCCCGCAAGCCTGTGGACCGGGAACGATTTGTTCCGCTGGTCAACGGAGCGCTGGCCCTGGCGGAAGCGATCGAGGAACTGGACTGGGACCGGTCCAGCTTATGGCCTGCTCAGCCAATGTCGGTGTAGTCGGATCATTGAATCGTAACGGCGAGCGGAATCAATCTTGGCCCTCGCCAGGGCCCGCCTGAGCTTGGCTTCGTTCCTGACAGAAAGGCGCGCGTTATACTGAAGTTCTCCCCCGGATTGGATCGCATCCATGTCCGCGCCTTTTGTTCATCTGCATTGCCACACGGATTATTCCCTGCTCGATGGAGCCTGCGAAATCTCCCAGTTGATGGATCTTGCGGCGGAGCAAAACATGCCCGCGGTGGCCATGACCGATCATGGCAATCTGTTCGGCGCGGTCGAGTTTTACCACAAGGCCAAGGAAAAGGGCATTCATCCGGTGATCGGCTGCGAAGTTTACGTCGCGCAGCAGGGCCACGCCAACAAGAGCGATACCAACCGCTATAACCACCTGGTGCTGCTGTGTGAAAACGCGGAAGGCTATCGGAACCTGATCCAGCTTGTCTCCACCGGCTATCTGGAGGGCTTCTACTACAAGCCCCGCATCGACAAGGACCTGCTGTCGCGGCACGCGAAAGGTTTGATCGCGCTTTCGGCGTGCCTGCGCGGCGATATCAACGAGACCCTGCTCGCGGACCGCTACGAGGACGCGCGCAGGCTCGCCTACGAATACACCGATCTGTTCGGCCGCGGCAATTTTTTTCTCGAATTGCAGGATCACGGCCTCGATCCGGATAAGCGCGTGTTGCCGCTCATTCACCGGCTCGCCACCGACACCGGGATTCCGCTGGTCGCCACCAACGATTCGCATTATTTGCGGCAGGAAGACGCGCGCGCGCACGAAATTCTGCTGTGCATCCAAACCGGCAAGACCATGTCGGACAGCAATAGGATGCGCTTCGAGCAGCCGGTGTTTTATTTGAAGTCGCGCGAAGAGATGATGACGCTGTTCGGCGAGGTCGAGCACGCGCTGGACCGGACCTGGGATATCGCGCAGCGCTGCCAGTTGAAGCTGGAGCCGGTGAAGGAGCCGTTCCCCAAATTTCCGATTCCGGAAGGACACTCCACCGACACGTATTTTGAATACGTCGCGCGCCAGTCCTTCGAGAAGCGCCGCGCGCGACTGGAAGCACTGGCGGCGCAAGGAAAGCTCCGGCACGATCTGAACGAATATGTCGAACGCCTGGATCGCGAAATCAAAATGATCCAGCAGATGAAGTTCTCCGGCTACTTTCTCATCGTCTGGGACTTCATCCGCTTCGCGAAACAGTCGGGAATTCCGGTGGGTCCCGGGCGCGGATCGGCCACCGGCAGCCTGGTCAGTTGGGCCATGGAGATCACCGATATCGATCCGCTCGCCTACGGGCTGATTTTCGAGCGCTTCCTGAATCCGGAGCGCATCAGCATGCCCGATATCGATATCGATTTCTGCACGCGGGGCCGCGGCCAGGTGATTCAGTACGTCACGGAAAAGTACGGGCGCGAGCAGGTGGCGCAGATCATCACCTTTGGGACGTTGGGCGCGCGCGCCGCGATCAAGGACGTCGGCCGCGCGCTGGATATCAGCTTCGCCGACATGGACAGGATCACCAAGCTGATCCCGGCCATGCCGCTGAACATCAAGATCAAGGACGCGCGGCAGATGGAGCCGCAGTTGGACGATCTGGCGCGGAAGGACCCGCGTGTCCAGGAGGTGCTTGAAACCGCGCAGCGGCTGGAAGGAATGGCGCGCAACGCCAGCGTGCACGCCGCCGGAGTGGTCATCTCACCGGCGCCGCTCAAGGATCTAGTCCCGCTCTATAAGACGAACAAGGACGAAGTCGTCACGCAGTACGACATGGTCGGTTTGGAAAAGCTGGGTCTGCTCAAGATGGATTTTCTGGGACTGACCACGCTGACCATCATCGACGACACGCTCAAGCGGATCGAGCGGCATCGCGGCGTAAGGCTTCGCGTGGAGGATGTGCCGCTTGACGACAAGAAAACCTACGAGCACGTATTTTGCAAGGGCTATACCAGCGGGATTTTCCAGTTTGAATCGCCCGGCATGCGCGACATTCTGCGCCGTTATCAGCCGGATCGGCTGGACGATCTGATTGCGCTGAATGCGCTCTATCGCCCCGGCCCCATGGACATGATCGATGACTTTATCGATCGCAAGCACGGGCGCAAGGAGGTCCACTACGATTTTCCCGAGCTGAAAGACATTCTCGAAGAGTCCTTCGGGGTGATCGTGTATCAGGAGCAGGTGATGCAAATCTCCAGCCGCTTGGCCGGTTACTCGCTGGGCGAAGCCGATCTGCTGCGGCGCGCGATGGGCAAAAAGAAAAAAGAGGAGATGGACAAGCAGCGCGCGCGATTTCTCGCTGGCGCGACGGCTAAGGGCCATTCGCCGCGCAAGGTGGAAAAAATCTTCGACCAGATGGCGAAATTCGCCGGGTACGGATTCAACAAATCGCACTCGGCGGCGTACGCCTATCTGGCCTTTATTACCGCGTATCTCAAAACGCATTATCCGCTGGAGTTCATGTCGGCGCTGCTCACTTCGCAGACCGGCAATACGGCGCAAGTGGTCAAATATATTAACGAGTGCCGGGAAATGGGAATCCGCGTGCTTCCTCCGGACGTGAACTCCTCGGATTTCGATTTCACTCCGGTCGAAAACGGCGACGAATCGGGTATCCGCTTCGGTCTGGGAGCGATTAAGAACGTGGGCCCGGGCGCTGTCGAATCGATCGTCGAAGCGCGCAAGGCGGGGCGCTTCGGCTCGCTCTATGAGTTTTGCGAGCGCGTCGATCTGGGCGCGGTGAACCGCCGGATGATGGAAAGCTTCATCAAGGCCGGCGCGATGGATTCGCTCGAAGGCACCCGCGCGCAGTTGTTCGCGATCATCGACAGCGCCATGGAAGCCGGATCGCGCGCGCTCAAGGACCGGAAAAGCGGGCAGTCCGGTTTGTTCGCCACGCTGATGGAGGAGCAGGCGCCTGCCGAGCATCCGCTGCCGAAAATCAACGACTGGACAAGCGCGGAAAAGCTCGCCGGAGAAAAAGAAACGCTGGGCTTCTTTATCACCGGCCATCCGCTCGATCAGTACATGGATAAGGTCCGCGAGCTGGCGACGCACACGACGGCGCAATTGGAGGGACTGGGGAAAAACACCGAGGTCGCGCTGTGCGGCATTCTCACCGGGATTCAGCGGCGCCGCAGTAAAGAGGGAAAACTGTGGGCCTCGATGCAGATCGAGGATCTGGAAGGCTCGGCCGACGCCATGGTGTTTTCGACGCAGTATGAGCGGCTGATGCCCTGTCTTAGCGAAGATAAAGCCGTCCTGGTGCGCGGGCTGGTGCTTCCGGAAGAGAACGCGCCGCCGAAGATTTCGGTGCAGGACATTGTGGCGCTCGAAAATGCGCGGCTGAATCTGCCCTCGCTCATCTCGATTCGCGTGCCGGTGAACGGCGCCGGGTCTTCCGATCGCGCCGCTTTGCTGCGCGAGCTGTTCCAAAAAAAGCCCGGCGAAACCGAGGTCCGGCTGCGGCTTGAAAAATCGCGCGACTTCTCGGTTATCCTGGACGTTACGGCGAAAGTTCGCCCGGACAGGGAGTTTTGCGCCGAGATCGTCCGCATCTGCGGGTCCGAGGCGATGGAAGTTCTCGCCGGCTAGCGCCGCGCAGTCATGGCTGAAATACCAACTCCCGCACCCTCGAATCCAAGCTGGGATCGTGTGCAGCTCGCGCGCCATCCCAAGCGGCCGCACGCGCTCGATTACATCCAGCGTCTGTTCACGAATTTCGACGAGCTGCATGGCGACCGCGCCTTCGCCGACGATCACGCCATTGTCGCCGGACCGGCGTGGTTCGATGGCAAGCCGGTGATGATTATCGGCCAGCAGAAAGGCCGCGATACCAAGCAGAAGGTGATTCGGAACTGGGGAATGCCGCGCCCGGAAGGTTATCGCAAGGCGATGCGGCTGATGCGGCTGGCGGCGAAGTTCGACCGGCCCATCATCACTCTGCTCGATACGCCCGGCGCATATCCGGGAAAGGACGCCGAAGAGCGCGGCCAGGCCGAAGCCATCGCCCGGAATCTGCGGGAAATGTCGCGGCTGGGCGTGCCGGTGATCGTGGTGGTGATCGGCGAGGGCGGCAGCGGCGGCGCGCTCGCGCTGGGCGTCGGGAATCGCATTTATATGATGGAAAACGCGGTTTACAGCGTCATTTCTCCGGAAAGCTGCGCGGCGATTATTTATCGCGACGCGGCCAAGGCTCCGCTGGCCGCTGCGGCGCTTAAAATGACCGCTCCCGATCTTCGCGATCTCGGATTAATCGACGGCATTATTCCCGAGCCCGGCGAAGGCGCGCACTCGGACCCGGACGTCGCGGCCGAAGCGCTCGGCGGAGTCTTGCGCGGCGCGCTGCGGGAGCTGTCGGAGATGTCGCCGCGGGCTTTGATCGACGACCGCTACGAAAAATTCCGGCGCATGGGCTCTTTTTTCGCCGAATCGGCGGCGACCATCGGAGTGCCAGGATGAAGAAACCGGTGTTGCTGGGGGTGGTGTTTATCGCCGCGGTGCTGGCGGTGATTATTTATTCGAGCATGAATCTTGCGCGGTATCGGGTGGAAGTGTGCATCGAGTATCAGGGCCGAAGCGCCTGCCGCACCGCCGCCGGATCCACCAGGGATTTCGCGCTGCGCACGGCGACGGCCAACGCCTGCGCGCAGATCGCCTCCGGCGTCACGGATTCGACCGCGTGCGAGCGATCCGAACCATCCAGCGTCAACTGGAAATGATTTTCGCGCCCCACTCCGCCGGATCGACGTCGCGGACGTGCTTGGAAAAAAGCCAGCGATGCCCTTCGTGGTCGAGCGCCGCGTACTGCCGCTCGCCGTACATCACCTCGTTCGGCTCCTCGACGATCCTCGCACCCGCCGCTTTCGCCGCGCGGTAGTGGCCGTCGACATCATCGACGAAGATGGTTAGCGATTGCGTCCATTTGCCGGCCCGCGCCGGGCTGTCGCTATCCTGGCGCGAGCTTCGGAGCATGACATAAGCCTCGCCCAGACGGATCTGCGCGCCCTGCGGCGGCTCGCCGTAGTGATAATGCTCGATGAAGCCGAACGCTTTCCCCAGCCAGTCGATCGCGCGAGCGACATCGGAGTAAACGACGTGCGGCAGCACGAAATGGGCCGGAACCGATCGATTCGTCAAGCGGCTTTCTGCACGCGGCCGCTCTTGATGCAGTTGGTGCACACGCGCAGCTTTTTGGACGCGCCGTTCACCACCGCGCGCACGTTTTGCAGGTTGACGTTCCAGCGCCGCTTGGTCACATTGTGGGCATGGCTGATCCGGTTGCCGAACTGCGGTCCGCGGCCACAAAGCTCACACACTTTCGCCATCTTTTTCCTCAATTCTTTGGTTCAGTTTACCATATCGTGTATGCTAGGCAGGCATGCGTTGGCTGCTCTATATTTCTTTCATGCTTCCGCTTTCCGCGCAACTGAATTATGACCGCATGGCCGCGCGCATCGTCGATTCTCTGGCGCTTGAAAAAGGCGAGCGCGTGATCGTCCGCTACGATCCCGGCTACTTTCACGAAATCACCGGGCCGCTGAAGAAGCGGATCGCCAGCCGCGGCGCGATCGTCTCGGCCGAGATCGAATATCTCAAGCCGCCGGCCACCGGCAACGGGCGCCTCGCTCGGGCCTTGAAATCGGCGGACGTTTATCTGTGGATGCCGCTGCGCGACGAGCTTTACGTCTCGCCGGCCGAGCAGCAGGCGCTCGCCGATTGGCTCAAGGAGGGCGGCGCGCATCGCGAAATTCATTTTCATTGGTCCGGCGGCAGCGTTTTGGCGGACGGCCTTCCCACCGTCCACCCGGCGGCGTTCGATCGTCTTTATGAGGCTGCTCTCGATATCGATTACGGCGCGCTTGCGGCGCGGCAGGATCGCCTGATCGCCGCGCTGCGGCAGGGCGCGCTGCGCATTACCACTCCGGACGGCACCGATCTGACGCTGCGAGCCGGCAGCCGCCCGATGAATAAACAGGATGGCGACGCTTCTCCGGCCCGCGCTCGCCGCGCCCGGATGAAAGTCGACCGCGAGATCGAATTGCCGGCCGGCGTGGTGCGCGTCGCACCGGAAGAAAACACCGTAAACGGCACGCTGGTGGTTCCGGAGGCGCGCTTCGGCGGCGTGATCGCGCGCGGCATCCGGTTTCACATCGCCAGCGGCAAAGTCACCGGATTCGAGGCCGCCGAAAACCGCGCCGCCGTCGAAGCCGAGCTCAAGTCCGGCGGCCCGGCCGGGTATCGTTTTCGCGAAATCGGCATCGGCGTGAATCCGCGGCTGAGCGTGCCCGCCGGGTCCAAAATTCTGCCATACTACGGCTACGGCGATGCCGTCGTCCGATTGAGCCTCGGCGATAATGAAGAACTCGCCGGCGGCGTTCAGGGGAATTGGCGCCGCTGGTTCTTTTTTCCCGTCTCAAACATCGCTTCGGAAAGCGGGCCGATCGTCCGGGACGGCAAACTGTTGATTCCTTAACCGCTGCTGAAACGATTTGCCCTCCGCTCGCGTCCACCCCAAGTGAGCCCCCCTCACAGCTCACCCGGGCAGACTGCGACCATCGAAGAGCAGTATTACATCCTTGCGTCCTCCGATCTGCCGCCGCGCCGCGATCTGGTCCTCAAGCACGATGACACCTTCGCCCTGTTCGATATTTTCGGCGATATCGACTCGAAAAATCGCAGCGGCGAGGGGTTGTACTACGGCGGGACGCGTTTTCTTTCCTGCCTGAAATTAAAGCTGGCCCACGGACGGCCGTTGCTGCTCAGCTCTACCGTGCGGCGGGACAATGTTCTGCTGTCGGCCGATCTCACCAACCCCGACGTATATTTCGAGGGCAAAGTGCTCATCCAGCGCGGGTCGCTGCATATTTACCGCTCGCAGTTCCTGTGCGACCAGCAGCTTTTCCTGCGCCTGCGCATGCGGAATTATTCGCGGGAGGCGACCGAGGTTTCGCTGCTACTCGAATTTGATTCCGACTACGCCGATATCTTCGAGGTCCGCGGCAGCAAGCGCGCCCGGCGCGGCGCGATCCGCCGGCCGGAAGTGAGGGATGGCGAGATCGTGCTCAGCTACGACGGCCTGGACGGGCTGCTGCGCAAAACGCGCATCCAATCGAGCGTGCCGCCGCAATCGACCTCGGCCGGTTCGATGCAATTTCTGCTGCGCTTCGAACCCGACCAGGAGCAGGCGCTGGAGCTGACGCTGGCCTGCGAAGTCGGAAGGAAGCGCGTCCCGATGGTGGGCTACGGCAAGGCGCTTTCCGAGGCGACCCACGCCGCCGAGTCCTCCGATCGCCTGACGCTGTCGATCAGCACCTCCGATGAGTTGTTCAATCGCTGGCTGGATCGTTCGCGCGTCGATCTGAACATGCTGCTCACGCCGGAGCCGCAAGGCTTCTATCCCTACGCCGGCGTGCCCTGGTTCGCCACGCCGTTCGGCCGCGATGGCATCATCACCGCGCTCGAATGCCTGTGGACCTCGCCGGCAATCGCGCGCGGCGTGCTGGGATATTTGAGCGCGACGCAGGCGCAGCAAATCTCGCCGGAACAGGACGCCGAGCCGGGGAAAATTCTTCATGAAGCCCGTTCCGGCGAAATGGCCGAACTGGGCGAGCATCCGTTTAAGCGCTACTACGGCAGCGTCGATTCCACCCCGCTTTATCTGATCCTGGCGGGCGAATATTTGCGCCGCACCGGCGATCTCGACTTCATCAAATCCATCCAGCCCAACCTGGACCGTGCTATCGAGTGGATCGACCGCTACGGCGATTCAAACGGCGACGGCTTCGTCGACTACAGCCGCAAATCCGAGCACGGGCTGGCGCAGCAGGGCTGGAAGGATTCGCAGGATTCGATCTATCACGCCGACGGCTCCATTGCCGAGCCGCCGGTCGCCCTGTGCGAAGTTCAGGGCTACGTGTACGCCGCCAAGCTGGAATACGCCAGTGTCGCGACCGCTTTGGGCGATCACGCCACCGCGCAGAAATCGATTCGCGAAGCGGAAGCGCTGCGCGCGCGCTTTGAAGAAAGTTTCTGGTGCGCCGATTTGGGCGTGTACGCGATCGCGCTCGACGGGTGCGGCAGGAAATGCGCGGTCCGCACCTCCAACGCCGGCCAGTGCCTTTTTTCCGGAATCGCCAGTCCGGAACGCGCCTCGATTCTCGCCGAGTCGCTCCTGGGCGACCGCTTTTATAGCGGTTGGGGCATCCGCACCGTGGCCGATTGCGAGCCGCGCTACAATCCGATGTCGTACCACAACGGCTCCGTCTGGCCGCACGATAATGCGTTGATCGCCGCGGGATTCGCGCGCTATCGCTTCACCAATCGCGCCGCCGCGGTTTTGACCGGGCTGTTTGAAGCCGCGATTTATTTCGAATTCGATCGCCTGCCGGAGCTTTTCTGCGGTTTTCACCGCCGGCCGGGGAAAGGACCGACTTCCTATCCGGTGGCGTGCTCGCCGCAGGCCTGGTCCGCGGCGTCGTCGTTTTATTTGCTTCAATCCTCTATGGGCATGACCATCGACGCGCTGAAGCGGCGCGTGATGTTTGTCCGGCCCGTGCTGCCGGCGAATCTGCATCAGATCAAGATCGACGGATTGCGAGTGGGCGCGGCCAGCGTGGATCTGATTCTGTTCCGGTCCAGAGACGCGATCGCGCTCACCGTCGGCCGGCGCACGGGCAACGTGGATGTGTTGGTTTTGCACTAGCCGTGCACGGTGAACCTCATCAGGCTCGGCGGCGCTATCGCAACCATCACCAGCACGGCACTCCATAGACACTTACAGCTCCGGATGCAGGTGGATGGTCTTGCCGGCCGCGATGTAGACCTGCTGGGACAGGCGGGTTTGGCCCGCCTCGCGAATCTCGATGCTATAGCTGCCCGGGCGCAAGTGCATGGTTTTATTTTCCTTGGTTGTTCCGGCGTAGGCGCCATTTATGAACACCTGCGCATCCTTGACTTTCGTGTCCAGTTTCACTGCACCGGAATTGGGAAATACGTAGTAGGGTCCTGGCCCCCAATATCCGGCCCAAAACGGACGATACCAGACAGGACCATAAAATCCCGGCGCCACCACCACCCCAACTCCAACCGCCGCCGAGGCGGTCACGGGCGCGAGAGCCATCACGGCAGTGGCTATTGCGAGCATCATTTTCTTCATTGCGTCTCTCCTCCTGATTCCCCGGAATGCACCGCGCATGCCACTCGGAAATATCGGGAATTCAGAGACTTACCTGACAGGCTAATGGCTGATCTTCACCGCCTGGCCGAATTCAGCCACCACCAGCGCCTATGCCCGCGGCACCGGCGAGCGCCGCGGGCAAGCGCCACCAAAGCGATGAAAAACGGCGCAAATTAGGGGATAAAGCTGTACTTATTGGATAGAATCGAGCAGTTTTCAATTTCCGAGTGACCGCTTCAGGTGGTAACACAAGCGGCGGGCGTAACTGTCTCCGGCGAACGTGCTGCTTGAAATATTTAATCCAGGAAGTGCATGAATCCCAACGATTCCGATCTTCCGCGGCATCGCCGCATATGGGCCAGCTACAACCGTCCGTACTCGGGCTGCGGATGCCTGTGGACGATCATCATCATCCTGATCATCTGGTGGATACTGTCCTGGATCTTCGGCTGGGGTTGGGGATGGGGCTGGGGAGGAACCGGAGGCGGTGTCACCCGCTAATTCGCCGGCCGTGAATGCGTGGATCGATCTGATCGCCGCCTGGATCGCGTTCCTCATTCTCGCCTATCTCCCCGCGGTGGCTCCGGCGCGAGCCATCACGCCCGCGACGCTGACGTTATTCTGGGCATTCTTCAGCATGACCTCGATCGTGCTCTGCGATCAGATCGTTTTGCGGCTGGAAAATCGCTCGCTTTTGCTCGAAATGACCGCGAATGGCAAAGCGTGGCTCCGATTCGCGGCGATCGGCGCGCTGAGCGGATTGTTGTTGGACGGCATCGCGCAGTGGCTCGGCAAGCTCTGGTTCTATCCCGATTGGAACGAATTTTTTTACGCCTTGAGCTTCATTCCGGGATTTATGGCGTACTGGATCGTGATTGTGGAAAGCTATCTCGCGGTCCGGGCCGTTGTTCGGCGATTCCGCCGCCCCTTGAAACGCGAGCCGCGCGTGAACAAGATGTTTTTTCGCGCGGCGGGAATCGCCGGGTTGGCATTGACGGCCGCGGGAATCGTGTTGCTTCTCGATTCGTACCCAGCAGGCTATGGTTTTGAGACTCGCGCGCGTTGCGCGCTTGATCGTCCCTTTCTGCATTTCGCGATCACGGCGATGGGAGTATGGCTGATGCTCGAATATGCGCAGTGGGCTTGCGGCCGCGAGTCCTTGCTGATGCGGTTGAGCGCGGGAGACGCCGCGCCGCTGTGGTCGCTGCTGCTTGCATCGCTAATTTTTTCGTTTTTTTGGGAAAGCGTGAACGCGCAGCATCATTTTTGGATTTATTCGAACTGGCCGTGGGAGCGGCGGACGATTTTGGGCGCGCCGGTGGCGGTGATCGCGGCGTGGCCGATACAGTATCTGATTTTTCTCTCGCTCGGATTCTTAACGCCGCGCGAGCTGTGGCGGTAAATTACTGGCCGACCGCGAGCAGGAGCGATTGATTGACCGGCGCGCCGCCCAGCGTGATCACGACCGGCTGATTTCCAGCCGCGACGTTCGGCACCGTCACGTTGAATTGATAAAGGCCGACCGAGCCGACGCTCGCGCCGGCATAGTTCACCACCGCGTTTACTCCTCCGATGGTGACCGTGACCGGCGCGGCGAGTTTGTTCGCAGCGGTCGCGATCTGGCCGGTGGGAATGGGCGGCGACAAGGCTCCGAAGCCGATTCCATAGAGCGTAATCACCTGTCCCGGCGAAACGGCCGCGTATCCCGGGCTGCCGACGATGGTTGCACCCTGGAACGCCGCGATATAGCCATTGCCGAACGGCGCGTCCATCCCGGGCTGCACCGCGGCAGCGTTGATGCTAAACGCCGCGCTGCTCCCGAAGCCGTTGCCGACCACGATTTTGGTCGCTCCGGCGGGAATCCCATCGGGGACCAGGGCATTGATCTGCGACGGGCTGACGTAGCTTAAAAAAGCGGGCGATCCGCCGATGGTCACGGTGACGCCACCCAGAGTCGAAGGCGCGAGATTTCCGTTGAACGACGCGCTCGACCAGGCGAGCGAGAGCGGCGATAGATTGGTCCCTTGAATTTCGATCCATGTGCCGGAGGTGATCGTAGACGCACCGCCCCATTGAGGAATGGTCGTGACGCTGGTGATGACGGGCGCGGGACCGGCGTTAGACGCGGTGAAGTTCGCGCCGACGGTTTCGGGTCCGTTCATCGTCACCTGGCAGGAGCCGGTTCCCGTGCATGCGCCCGTCCAGCCGGTGAAGGTGTATCCGGGGAACGGATTGGCGGTGAGCATGACCTGCGATCCCGCATTCTGATAACCTTGCGCGCCGCTGATGGTCCCGCCGGCGCCGGGTGATAGCGTCAGGAAATATTGGGCCGAAAGCGTGACGGTGAGGGCCTGCCGCGCCGCGCCGCAGGGGACCCAAACGGTCTGGGTCCCGGAGCCGGTGTATTGCGTTCCCGCCGAACCGGGCTGCGCGGCGGGCGCGCCGACGGTGTGTTGCGTCCCGGGCAGCCAGCTAAAGCTGGCGGGCGTCATGACCTGCTGGCCGTCGACGATCACTTGCAGTCCCGCCGGACTGGTGGTTACGGTGTACAACACCGCGACGGACAACTGGCGCAGGCGATGATTCGACGTATCGGCGATGAGCACCTGGCAATTCCCGGTGGCCAGTACCGATGACGGCTGATTCAGTGTGTACGACGTCGCGGGGCTGCCGTCTCCGTTGTAGCCGCCCGTTCCGGTACCGTTGGCCGATGGGCCGAAGCCGGCGACGGTGGCGATGAGGCCGTCGGAGCCGACCTGCCGGATAGCATCGTTGCCGCTATCGGCGATGTAGATGTTGCCGGAGGAATCTTCGCTCAATCCCAGCGGGCTGCGAAGTTTCGCGGAGGTAGCCGGTCCGCCATCGCCGCTGAATCCGGCGCCGTTGCCTCCGGCGATGGTTTGAATGGTGCCGTCCTTGTTCAGGCGCAGCACGCGGTTGTGGCTTGAATCGGAGAACAAAATCGTGCCGCCGGGTTCCACGGCGACGCCGCCGGGAGCGGCGATGTTTTCGCTGGTGCCCAATCCGGCGCCGCTTTGATCGCTGCCTCCGCCGGCGACGGTTTTGATTGTGCCGCCGGAAACTTCGCGAATCCGCTGATTGCCGGTATCGGCGATCCACAGATTGCCGCTGGAATCGACGGCGACATCGGTGGGTCCGCTAAGCGAGGCGGAAGTGGCGCTGCCGCCGTCTCCGGCAAAGCCCGCGTTATTATTTCCCGCGACGGTGGTGATGGTTCCCGAGGTGTCCACCTTGCGGATGACGTTGTTGGCGGTGTCGGCGATGTAGAGATTCCCGGACTGATCCATCGCCAGCCCGCGAGGAGCGTTCAAGGACGCCTGCACCGCGGCGCCGTTATCGCCTCCGAACTGGCCCGAGCCGGTTCCCGCGACCAACGTCGTATTGCCGCTTGAAAGATCGACGGAGCGGACACGATTCGCCGTGGTGTCGGAAAAATAGACCAGCGTTCCGTTCACCGCCAGGCCGCGCGGCGTGATGGTCGAAAGACCGTTGCCGGCGATGGTATTGATGACGCCGTTGGACGCGGTCACCTCGCGGATGCGGTTGTTGGTTCCGTCGGCGATGTACAGATTGTTTTGCGAATCCATGGCGATGGCGCGCGCCTGCATGCTGGCGCCGGTGGCGATGCCCTGATCGCCCGCGCCTCCGCCGACCCCGCTGCCGGCGTAATTGGTGATGATTCCGGCTGGACTGACGCGCCGTACGCGATTATTGTTCTGATCGAGAATATAGATGTTTCCGGCCTTATCCTGGGCGAGGCTGGTCGGATAGTGCAGGAATGCATTCATGGCGTAGCCGTTGTCGCCGGTGTCGCCGGCGGTGTACTGGCCCGCGAATTCGTTGATGATGCCGCCGCTCACCACGCGAACCGTGTTGTTGCCCGAATCGGAGATGTACACGTTACCCTTGCCGTCGGCCAGCACGCCCGCCGGCTGATTCAGCGGCGCCTGCGTCGCCGGACCTTTATCGCCGCCCGTGGCCGCCGCGCCGACGCCGGCGAAGGTGGAAATGACGCCCGCCGGATCGACCATGCGAATTACCGAGTGCGATGTATCGGCGATGTACAGATTGCCCGAGGAGGGATCGAAGGAAACGGCCAGCGGGAACTGCAATCCCGCGCTGATCGCCGGGCCGCCGTCGCCGCTGTAGGTGGAAACGGCGCTGCCGGCGACGGTGGTGATGGTTCCATCGGGAGATACCTTGCGAATGCGATTGTTGTTGGAATCGGCGATATAAACATTACCTTGCGGATCGGTGCACAAGCCGGCGGGATTGTTCAGCGCGGCTTGCGTGGCCGGGCCGCCGTCGCCGCTGAATCCGGACGCCCCGGAGCCGGCAAAAGCGCTGGCGATTCCGTTCGCGCCGATCTTGACCACCTGGTTGAGCCCCTGCACGGAGACGTACAGGTTGCCGCTCGCATCGACGGCGATGCCAATCGGATTGTTGAGCGTCGCGGCCAGAGCCGGCACATTGTTCGGCGCGCCTCCGAGCAGCGTCTGAAGGACCGATTGAGATGCAGCGCTACCCGCTCCGGCCGCGGCCAATATTACCACCCAGTACAGTTTTCGCGTCATATCAGAACGAGAAACCGATCCCGGCTTCCGCCTGGTTGCGGGTGGAGGCGTAGCCCGGACCCATGAAGGATTCATTGTTCCAGCGGATATAGCGCACCTCCGGCGTCAGCTTAAATCCGAACTGATCGAAAAAGCGGATACCGAATCCGGCCAGCGCGCCGATCTGATTGCGATTGGTGGGAACGGCCGGGATTTCGTTGTAGCCGGTGGTGCCATCGGGATAGTTGATATCGGTGCCGGTCCGGACGCGGCCGACGTAGCGATATTCGGCTCCGCCAAGCAGGTAGAGATGCGAAAGAAATCCCGTCCGGCGGATGCCGTAGTAGCGCGCGATCACCGGCAGAACCCAGTAGTTCGCCTTGGTCGTTTGCGTGAATGTGGTTACCGGCCGATCGTCGGTGCTCGAATTGGGGCTGGGCACGCCGGTCCGCAGCGTCGTGGTCTGGACGTAGGTGGCGTGCGTCAGATAAAACTCGGCGCCCGCCGACCAGTGGCGCGTGATCGCATACTCGAACGTTCCCGCCAGCGCTTCTTTTTGCGAGTTGGAATGGGCGCTATAGGAGTAATCGGCCACCGGATTGGTGGTGTGCACGGTGGGCGAGCTGGTGGTGAACTGCTTCAGCGGAAACGCCTCTACTCGGAATCCGTAAAAAAAACGCCGCTGGCCGGACGGATTGGCGACGTTTTTGGCGGGAGCGCCCGCGGTCGTCTGGCCGGAAGGCGGCTGATTCGGATTGGGCGGCGGCTCCTGCGCGAACGCGCCCATCGACAGCAGCGCGGCGCCGGAAAAAATAAGCGTCATGATTTTACTCATCGAAAAATCCGCGATCCTCAAAACTGAAACCGCACGAACAGCTCCATCGAGCGCGGGCCTCCAGGCTGATAAAGGGAATTCACACCGGCAAAACCCGAATTGAGCATCTGCGTGGCGACGCCGAACTCCGGGCTGGCCAGGTTCGCGCCGAGCTGCGGCGTTGGATTCGCGAAATTGGGGTGGTTCAGGGCATTGAAAGCCTCCAGCCCCAGATTCAGGCGCACCTGCTCGGTAATCGGGATGACGCGGCGGATGGAGGCATCAAGCTGCACCGCTCCGAATCCGCGCAGCGTGTTGCGGCCCAGATTGCCCTGATCGTATCCGGTTGGAATCACGAACGCGTTCGGATTTAACTGCCGGCCGCCGGGAACGTCGGCGTTCGGCACCCAGATGGGATTGCCGTTCAGGCTGGGACGAACGAAGGCGAACAGACCCGTGTTTGAGCCGCTATTGTTGCAGGTTGTGGTGGTGGTTCCGCTGGAGCTGGTCGTGGTTGTGGTGCTGCTGGAGGAACTGGTGCAGGTGCTGACGCCCTCGACGTCGAAGGGCAGCCCGGTGCGGGCCAGCAGATTGAAATCGACGAACCAGTTTTTCAGCAGCGGCCGCAGCGCCGTGATCTTCGGCGACGGAAGCTGATAGGACCCGGCGGCGGTCAGATAGTGGCGGATATCGTAATCGGAGTCGCCACGCTGGCCGCTGGTGTAGAGGCTGGCGAATCCTCCGCCTCCTCCGCTGAAGTCGGTGGATGCGGTGTCGATCGAATGGGACCAGGTATAACTCAACTGCATCTGCAGGCGCGAGCTGAGCCGCTTTCGAAACTGGATTTGCAGGCCGTCGTAATCCGAGGCCGCGCCGTTGGTGGTGAGGATCGCGATGTTGTAGGCCGGCGTGTAGGCGGGTGTGACGGCGGTGCGCGCCAGATCGCGTCCCAGGCTGCCCACCATGGCGATGGAGACCGTGTTGCCGACGCCGTAGTTTTTCTCCCAGGTGGCGTTCCACTCATAGACCCGCGGCGCTACCAAGCCGAGATCGGCGGCGTTGATGATGCCATAAGGACGGAACGGCGGCATCGGCGGCGGCGCAAGCAAGGTCGCGTTCAGCGGAAAGCTGGCTTCCGAGATGGTGCGGACGTCGGTGAACGGCGCGCCGTTGAACGCTCCGGCGCTGGTCCCGTAGCCCACGTCGTAGAACACGCCGATGCCGGCGCGCAGCATCATCTCGTGGCCGGGTTTTTCGCTCATGTTATACGCGACGCCGAATCGCGGCGCGACATTGAACCATTTCGTCGGATAAAGCGGCGTGTTCTGCGTCACGCCGGCGATCGGATCCGGCGACAGCGCGAACGGCTGCTGCCCGGTGCGGGCGTAGGGGGCGGGATTCACGTCCCAGCGGACGCCGTAGGTGATGGTGGTCCATTTCGTAACGCGCCAGGTGTCCTGGCCGTACATGGAGAAGTTAATATAGGTCGGATACACGGCGCCGACGCTCGAGGTGATCTGCGCGTTCAGCGCCGTTCCGGTCAGAAACGAATAATACGGCGTAAGCGCGGTGGTTTGCAGGCCGTTGAACGATACGCTTTCTGAATAAGGATTCAGAAAATCAGTGGTGCGGATCTGGCGGACATCGACGCCAACTTTGATTTGATGGCTCTGATAAGTTTTGGTGGCGCTGTCCACCACGTTGATCTGCGCCTGCTTGTTTCGCGTCACGCCGCCGAAAGAATAATTCCCGACGCCTAAAATGTTCAGATCGAAGACGCCGTTCGCGCTGGTGATTCCGGCTGGAAAAACCGCCGCGTCGGGCAGCGGGACCGCGCCGCCGAGCGTGCTCGGAATCGTTTTCGAATGGCTCGTCAGGTACGAATAATTCAAGCGAAGATCGTTAAGAAAACCGTCCGGCAGCGCGCTGGTCAAGCCGACCGTCGCCGCGTCGGAATGAATGGCGGAGCTGGTGATCTGCGCATCGGCGGTCTGGCGCAGGGAGCTGGTCGGCGTAACGCTGAATCGCGCGAAGGCGGTCGCGTGCGGGCTGATGATTTGATCGATGCGCCCGCTGGCCGTGCTGGTCTTCACCGGATCCGCCACTTGCGCGTAAAAGGCGGCCGAGCCCTGCGACAGCTCCGGACCGTTCGGAAGCGGAAACGCCCTGAGGAACGGAGCAAGCGAGGCCGGCGCGGCGGCGCGCGTCGCCAGATCCGGCACGATTCCGAACAGAGTCGAAGGGGCGGTGAGATGCAACTGCTCGTAGGTCAGGAAAAACAAGGTACGGTTCCGGATCAGCGGTCCGCCGAAGACGCCGCCGGGGCGGTTCTGGTGCAGATCGAAATTCCTTAAGCCTTCGGCGTTGGCGAACCAGTTATTGGCGTCGAACTGATCGCTGCGCAGGTAGTCATAGAGCGTGCCGTGAAACTGATTGGTCCCGCCGCGGCTGGTCATCACCACCTGAGCGCCTGGCGTCCGCCCGAATTCCGGCGCGATGGACATGGTTTGCACCCGAACTTCCTGCACGGCGTCGATGACCAGCAGGTTGGTGGCGCCCTCGAAATTCAATCCGGCCGCCGCGCCGCCGCCAAATCCACCGCGATCGGCGCCGCGGCCCCCGGCGAATGCGCCGCCTCCGACGCCGCCGCCGGCCACGCCCGGCTGATTCAGGCTGACGCCGTCCAGGGTGAAGTAATTCATGTTCGATCGCAAACCGTTGGCGTTAAATCCGCCGGTGTTGGTGGCGCTGCCCTCGGCCGATACCATCCCCGGCGCGAGCGTGATCAGCGACTCCACGTTTCGCCCGTTCACCGGAAGATCTTCAAGAAAGACGTTGTTGATAGCCACGCCCTGCGTCGGATCGGCGCTGAGCGTGTCGATTTTTTCGATCACGTCGACGCGCGCGCCGGCCGCCGGGGCGACCTGTAGCTGAACGCGCAGCTCCTGCCGCGCGCGAACCGCGATATTCATGTTCTCGATGCGGTAATTATTGAATCCCTGGCGTTCCACCTCGATCGCGTAATCGCTCGGAATCAGATTGTCGAACTCGGCGCGCCCGGCTTCGTTCGTGTCCGCCTGGTGAACCACGCCGCGATGACTATCGACCACCACCACGCGCGCGCCCGGCACGGCGGCGGAGGTGGGATCGGTCACGATCACGCTTAAATTCGCGGTATCCTGCGCACACAGACAAAGCGGCAGGGCCATCCACCACAGGGGAGATTTGACAACGCGTCCTACTGCTCTCATGAACCGGTGACCCTCAAAGCGCTCGTAGCCGCACAAAAGTGCCGCCGCCTGACTCGTCAGCGTCTTTGATTTTCGACGCCGCGAGCCGTCCCAGGGTTGCCTTTCTCTCGTAGTTTGTATCGAATCTCATATCTTAACCTAATCCGCTCGCGCGCCGGATTCTGTTTCCGCGAGTCCACACCTGTATCCGGGCTTCACTGTCCGGCGGCCGGCGCCTGAAGCGAGCAAAGCGCGTTCGAAAGCGCGCGAATCCGGCTGTCGCAATCCCGGAGCCAGATTCAAGTGATAGCATTTCTTTTATGATGCTTCGCGTTGCTCTCGCGCTCGTGGCGCTGCCGCTGTTTGCCCAGCAGAAGATGGACGAAGAATACACTCGCCTCATCAAGCAATATCTTCAGGACCCGCGCATCACCACGGAGCTGGTCGACCATATGCCGGCCTCCGATAAAGTTCCGTCGCCGCTCAAATTTTTCGGACGCATTCCCGGCACGCCCGGCGAATTGACCTACGCCAAGGATATTGAGCGCTACTATCAGGCTCTGGCGGCCGCCTCGCCGCGCGCGAAGTTCTGGGTGATCGGCCAGAGCGAGGAGGGGCGCGACGAGGTGCTGCTGGCTATCGCAGATGAAGCCACCATCCGCGATCTGGACCGCTACAAGAACATGCTCGGCGAGCTCACCGATCCGCGCAAAACCACCGAGGAGCGCGCGCAGCAGCTTCTGCATACGGCCAAGCCGATCTACTGGATCAATAGCGGCATCCATTCGCCGGAAACCGGCGGCCCGGAAATGCTGCTGGAACTGGCTTACCGGCTGATGATCGAGGAAACGCCGTTCATCCAGTCCATCCGCAACAACGTGATCACGCTGATCACGCCGGTGGTGGAAGTCGACGGGCGGGAGAAGGAGGTCGACACGTATTACTACGGCAAGAAAACCGGCAAACAACGCCCGCCGCTGATGTACTGGGGCAAGTACGTCCAGCATGACAACAATCGCGACGGGATGGGCCAGCTTTTAAAGCTTACGCAGAACATCACCAAGGGAATTCTCGAATGGCATCCGACCATCTTCCACGATCTGCATGAAGCGCAGTCGTACTTATATGTTTCCACCGGAACCGGCCCGTACAACCCCTCGCTCGATCCGATTCAGGTGGATGAGTGGTGGCTGCTGGGGGAAACCGAGATCATGGAAATGGCCAAGCGCGGCGTTCCCGGCGTGTGGACCTACGGCTACTACGACGGCTGGGTTCCGAACTACCTGTTCTGGATCGCCCTGACGCACAATTCCTTCGGCCGATTCTATGAAGTGCAAAGCTACGGCCCGGACGTCAACGAAAATCTCCGTCTTCAGCCCACTCAGACCAGCCGCGAATGGTACCGGCCCAATCCTCCCTTGCCGTCGATCAAGTGGGGACCGCGCAATAACACCAACATTCAGGAATCGGCGATCCTGTTCGCCCTGCACAAAGTGGCTTCGGAAAAGCAGCTTTATCTTGAAAATTACTGGGACAAGAACAAGCGATCGGTGGAAAAAGGCCGGGAGGGTCCTATCTACGCGTGGCTGGTTCCCGCCAATCAGCGCCGGCGCGCCGATGCCGCCGATATGATCAATTCCCTGCGTCATCAGGGCCTGGAGGTGCACACTGCCAATTCGTCGTTTACGGCGGGCGGCGCCGAAATCGCCGCGGGCGACTACATCATTCGCGCCGATCAGCCCTATCGCACGCTCGCCGACATGTACTTCAGCGTGCAAAATTATCCGCCGCAGAATCCGCGCCCCTACGACGATACCGGCTGGACCATGCAGTACATGCGCAACGTGAAGCTGGTTCCGATCACGGATAAAAGTGTCTTAAGCGATCCCATGATGATGATCACTGCCGACGTGCATCCGAAGGGGATCATCGAGGGCAGCGGTTCGACGCTGATTCTCGATCACACTACAGACAACGCGCTGATGGGTTTTCGTTTTAAACATACGGGGACGAAAATGCTCGCGGCGGAGGAGGATTTCAGCGCCGCGGGCCATAGCTTCCGCGCCGGCGCGTTCATTATTCCCAACGCCGACCTGAACGCGCTGCGTCCCTCGATCGAACAGGCCGGGCTTATGGCCTGGGCTGTTTCCTCCGAACCGCAGGTGAAAACGCACGAGCTGCGCGTTCCGCGGATCGGCTACATTCATAGCTGGCAGCGCACGCAGGATGAAGGATGGGTGCGCGCCGCGCTCGATTACTACGGCATCCCGTACACGTATTTTGCCGATACGCGCGCGCGCGACGGCAATCTTCGCGCGAAATACGACGTGATCATCTTTCCGCACGTCGGCGGCACATCGCAGTCGATCCTCGACGGTATCCCCAAAATCGGCCCCGACCCGGTGCCGTACAAAAAAACCGATCTGACTCCCAACCTCGGCGCGCTGGATTCGGCCGACGATATTCGCGGCGGGATGGGACTGGACGGTCTGGCGGAGCTGGCGAAATTCGTCGAACAAGGCGGCACCTTGATCACCGAAGGCTCGACCGCGGCATTCGCGGCCGAAATGGGCCTGGCGACCGGGGTCACCGTCGAGCATCCGGCGCAGCTTTTCGCCCGCGGATCGATCCTGCGCGCGCAAATCAGCGATGCCAAAAGTCCGATCGCCTATGGCTACGAACCGCGCGATCTTCCGGTGTACTTCAATCAGGATCCGGTGTTTGAGGTTTCCGCCGGCGGGCGCGGCGGGTTCGGAGGCTTCGGCGGGCGCGGCGGCGCCGACGCCATGGCGCAAAATATCACTCCGAATGCGGTTCCGATTCACGTCTCCCCGCTCGATCCGTCCGAGGAACGGGCGCCATCCGGCCGCGGCGGGCGCGGTCAAAACACCAACGCCGACGCCGCAATGGCCGCGCAGCTCCGCGCCTTCGGCATCGTGCAAGGGGAGCGGCCTCGCGTGGTGGTCTCATTCGCGCAAAACCCGAACGATCTTTTATTGAGCGGCACGCTGGCCGGCGGTCAGGCGCTGGCCGGGCGCGCGGCGGCCCTCGACGCGAAAGTCGGCAGCGGGCATGTCGTAATGTTCGCGCTTCGCCCGTTCTGGCGATGGCAGACGCAGGGGACCTATTTTCTGGGCTTCAACGCGATCCTCAACTGGGATCATCTTGATGCCGGAAAATCCGAGGAACCCCGCAACCGTTCCAGCGCCCGCAACTAATGCGGCGGAGGGCGGAATCCCGCCCCCATACGCGGCCAGGCTATAGGCTAGTAGCGGGTCCGCTCCAGGGATTCATTGGCCAGGCGCGGGTGCATGCGGCGGTTGCCGGGCCAGTCCAGGCGCATGTCCCTGCACACTTCATCCAGCATTTCGATCGTGCACGCCCTTTTTTCCAGAGCAAAGGCGGTGAGCAGCAGATTATCGCAGAGCGCATTGATCAGGCGCGGGATTCCCTGCGCGCGCAGATGAATCTCCGCCATCAACTCCTCGGAAAAAATCTTCTGCTCCGTCATCCCCGCCCGGGCCAGGCGCGTTTCTATGTATTCGACGGCGTCGCGCAGGGTGAACGGATCCAGATGGCAGCGCAGCACGATTCGCTGCTTCAACTGCCGCAGGTTGGGATGATCCAGCTTGCGATCGAGTTCCGGCTGGCCAGCCAGGATGATTTGCAGCAGCTTCCCGTTGCGGTTTTCCAGATTCCCCAGCAGACGAATTTCTTCGAGCACTTCCCATTCGAGATTATGCGCCTCATCGACGATCAGCACCACGGTGCTGCCGTCCTGCGCGCGCTCCACCAGTAATTGATTCAGCGCGAACAGAACCTCGGTTTTGGAAGTACGGGGGCAGCGCAGGTCCAGATCGTAGGCGATCATTTCAAAGAACTGCTCGACGTTGATCCGCGAATTGAACAGAAACGCGAACTCGATGTACTGCGAATCGAGATAATCGCGCAGGCATTCGAGCATGGTGGTCTTGCCGGTTCCCACCTCGCCGGAAAGAACAATAAAACCTTTTCGCGCCTGTACTCCGTAGATCAGGTTCGCCAAGGCTTCCTCGTGCTGCTCGCTGCGGTAGAAGAAGGCGGGATCCGGACTCAGGCTGAAGGGGCTCTCCGAGAAGCCGAAAAATGCGTTATACATTTAGCTACTGCCGTTTCCTCCGAGCTACTGCCGTTCTTCTAAAACGGCGGGGCGTTCGCTCCGCCCTCTCATTACTTATCGATAGTAGCACGCCATCCAGTATAGGGTCAGAGGACTTTAGTATCGGTTACAGGTACTGAGACGGCGGGATAAACACCTTAGTAAGTACGATTCCCGGTACCGGCGGCTCAAGTCCGATCCGCAACGTTATGCTATCTTTCTAAAAAGACGGTTCCCGCGCCGCCGTACTTCGGAGAATTCATTTTCATGAGCAAATTCCGCCGTTCTTTGCTTCTGGCGATTGTGCCGATTTTTGCCCAGGCGATGCTTGCGCAGGCGGTCTCGCCGACCATCAACTCCAATCCTTCGCGGGAATTCGGGCAGCCCGGTCTGCTGCCGGGGGGCCTGAACTCCATCGCGCCGAACTACGTCGAAGGACGCGAGCTCTACTCCCCGGCCGCGATCGCCTTCGACACCAGCAGCTCGCCTCCCATTCTCTATATTGCCGACACCGCCAATAACCGGGTGCTGGCCTATCAGAATCCGGCGGCGCTGAGCAACTGCGGCCTGAATAATCCGGGCTGCGGCTTCGCGACGAAGGTGATCGGGCAGAACAGCCTGACGGCGACGCTGCCCGGCGGACCCGGCAAGCCCGGCCCCAGCATCGGCTTCTATCAGCCGACCGGCGTCGCCGTGGACGGCAGCGGCAATCTCTATGTCGCCGACGAGCAGAATAACCGCATCCTGCGCTTTCCCTCGCCTCTCAAACAGAGCGCGGCCCTGGTCACGCCCGATCTGATCATCGGCCAGGCGGATCTCGCTCATAACCAGCAGAATCAGGGCCAGGGCCAACCGACGGCCCAGAGCTTGTCTTTTTCGACCGCCGGAATTCGCCCGGTCGGCATGGCTTTCGACAGCGCCGGCAATTTGTGGGTGACCGATGGCGGCAACAATCGCGCGCTGCGCTTCCCGGCAAGCTCGCTCAAGGCCGGCGCCCAGCCCGCCGCCGATCTGGTCATCGGACAAACGACATTCACCTCGAACAGCATCGCGCCGCCGCCGTCCGGCGTTCCCGCTCAGTTTGTGCTGACCACCCTCAATCAGCCCACCGGCCTGACCTTTGATTCGAATGGCAATCTGTACATCGCCGACAGCTACGGCCGGGTGCTTTATTATCAGGCGCCGCTGGCCAGCGGCATGTCGGCGGCGCGTGTTTTGGGCACGGCCATCTCGTATCAAAATAATCCGTTGCCCAATACGAACCAATACGGCTTGAGCGGCGTCTTCGGCGTGGCCACCGTAAACAACCATCTCTTTGCGGCCGATATCGGCAACAACCGAATCGTCGAATATGATCTTCCAGCGAACTGGCCGCCGGCGGCGAACTACCAGACTCTTCAGCCCGGCCAGCAGATCTCTCCGCCCATGATGGCCGTCGTCGGCCAGGGAAACTTCACCACGGGATCGGCGAACCACGGCCTGCCGCAGGCCAGCTCCGGAACGCTCAGCGCTCCGGCGGGGATCGCTTTCCTGGGAACCGATATGTGGGTGGCGGATCTGAACAATAATCGCGTGCTTGATTTCCCGCCGCAAAGCGGCGGGGGCTATATCAATGCGTCGCGCGTGATCGGCCAGCTCGACTTCCAGTATTCGGCTCCGAACCTGATCGAGGGCCGCGAGGTGAATTTTTTAGGCTCCAATCCGGCGGGCGCCATCGCCATCGACCACCGCTCGACGCCGCCGCATCTGTATATCGCCGATACGTACAATAACCGTATTCTCTGCTTTAAAGACGCGCGCTCGGTGCAGGCCAGCTCGCATGCCGATATGGTGCTCGGCCAGTCTACTCCGAACGATTTCTACGACAATGAGATGAACTCCGGCACGAATAGTCCGACCACGCCGACCCAGACCGGGCTTTATCTTCCTGTCGGAATCATCGTGGACACCAACGGCGATGTGTTTGTCGCCGACAGCGGTAACGGACGCGTGCTGCGCTTTCCGGCGCCGTTCGCGCAACCGTCCAATTCGCAGCAGTTGCCGAACCTGGTGCTGGGCCAATCCGGCTTCAACGGCCCGACGATTACCGATCCCACCCAGCAAAATATGCACACGCCGTGGGGCATCGCGCTGCTTTCCAACGGCAGCCTCGCGGTTTCCGACGCCGTCGACAATCGCATCCTGGTGTTCACGCGTCCCCAAGGCGGCGATTTTCAAAACGGCCAGGCCGCATCCATCGTGCTGGGGCAGCCGAACTTCACCTCGACCGCGAAATCCAACAGCACCGCCGGATTATATTCGCCGACCGCCATCTCCGTCGATTCCTCCGATCGGCTCTACGTCTGCGATACCGGCAACAATCGGGTGGTTGTTTTCAACGGCGTGCCCACCGCGGCGAGCGGAGCAACCTCCAGCTTCCAACTCAATAATCTTAATTCGCCGCAAGGAATCGTGGTGACCCAGGATACGGGGGAAATCTGGATCGCCAATACCGGCAACAACGTGATCTACCGCTTCCCGCTGTACGAACAGGTGATCCTTCTGGCCACGCCGAACAATTATCAAAACGTGATCACGGCCCAGCTTCTGACGCAAACCGGTCCGCTGGGGCTGGCGCTCGATAACTCCGATAATCTGCTGGTGGCCGAGTCGGCCAACCGCATCACGTTCTTTTTCGCGCAACTGGCGTTTGCCAGCGAAGCCAGCTACAACAATCTGCAAATGGCGCCCGGCGAGCTCGTCGGCGTCAGCCGCGTGGGCAAGGATTTCAGTTTCACCCAAGACTATAACCTCAGCGGGATCAGCCCATGGCCCACCTCGGAATCGGCCAACGATATCGAAGTTCTGGTGAACGGCACGGCGGCGCCGATTTTCCGCGTCGATCCAACGTTCATCTCCTTCCAGGTGCCGACCAGCACCGCTGCATCAGGCACGGCGGTGGTGCAGGTGGTGCATCCGTCCACCGGCGAGATTATGGGCGAGGGCGACTTCACAATGTCGCCGTACCAGCCCGCGTTCTTTACCCGCGACGCGACGGGCATCGGGCAGGTGGCGGCTTTCCAGAGCGGGCCGGATATTGATAATTGCACCGATAAACCGGCATGCCAGATCAACAGCTCGTCTTATCCGATTCCCGCCAATGGCAAGAACACCATATCGTTTTGTCTGACCGGAGGAGGCGTTTTCCAGGGCGGGCCGCCCGACGGCGTTGCGCCCACCCAGACGGCGCCCACGGCGGTGCCTCCACAGCTCATCTCCCGGGATGGTTACGGCGCCACCCAGGGCCTTGTACCGCCTTCGGCGATCACCTATTCGGGAGCGGGCTGCGGATTCGCCGGCGGCTGGCAGGTGAATTTCCTGGTGCCGAGCACGTTCGCGCCCGGCCAGCACATCATCGCCATCACGCTAGGCGGCGTCGGCAGCACCATCGGTTATAACGGACAATCAGTGCAGGTCTACTTCACATCGAAGTAGCACAGGGAAGGGCGGGCTTTAATCCGCAAATTAAAATTGCCGAGCTGCGCCCTCCGGAACGCGTCTATCCGCGCCGCGGGGCGTCCGGCATCTCCTGCCAGAACTTTCGAATATCCCCGCGCGGATCGTTTTCCACGCGAATTTCCGAGTCGAAGATCATCGTCGCGCGCTTTGATTCCTCATAGGCCGGCCAGTTGGGAATCCGCGGATTGTTCGGATCGGCATTCTTGGCCAGCGAAACCCACGCCGAGGCGAACCGCGCCCACAGAGCTTTCTCTTCCCGCGACCCGGCGCCTCCGATGCCGTCGCGAAAATTGTAGAACGACGCCGAAACGTCGGTCCCGTGGACCGCGCCGAACTTGCCATTGAATCCCGGGCTTTCATAGCACCAAAGATACATGTACGCCGGCGCTTTGCCGGCCGCCGCTTTCCGCTCGGCTTGCAGAATCGCGCTGCGGCGGAAGCCGTCGTCGGTCGCCACCTGGGCCTGAATCAGGAACGGAGACTTGCTCGGATAGTGGCTGCGATACATCGCCAGGATCTGGTCGGCTTTGTCGTGATAGCGGCGCCGCAGGATTGCGATCAGGCCGTCCTCGGTCAGATCGAAATTCGTCAGCCCCAGCGCGGCGTCCTCCAGCGTGGTGGAAATCATCACCGGAACATCGGCGGATTCCGGCGGCGCGGCGGGATCAAACGGATGGTGTGGCAGCACGGTTCCGTCGACAACCGGCGTGAACGACCCCGCGCCCACCGCGGTCTGCGCCTCGAGGATCTGCTGCCAGGAAACGTTCTGAATATCGGCGATGTTGCCTTTGTCGATGCCGAGCTTGGCCAGCAGCGCTTCGGCCGCGCGCGTTCCGGCTTCGCGCGTGGCGGCGCGAATCGCCGATCCGCTTTGGATTCCGGCGCTGTGGAACAGGCCCTTGCCGGAAGGCATCGCCAACATGGTGGACGTTTTCGCGCCTCCGCCGGATTGGCCGAAGATCATCACCTTGGCCGGATCGCCGCCGAAATTTTCAATGTTGTCGCGCACCCACTCGAGCGCCGCCACCAGATCCATCATTCCGGCCACGCCAGCCTGCGCGAACTCCGGCGGCGCGCCCAGATCGGCCAGATGCAGATATCCGAAGCTTGCCAGCCGGTGATTCACCGTCACCACGACCACGTCGCCGAACTTCGCAAGCTGCGCTCCATCGTATCCGGGAGCATTGCCGGATCCGGTGGCGAATCCGCCGCCATGAAATGAGACCAGCACCGCGCGCTTGGCGCGGTCAATTCCCGGCGTCCAGAGATTGAGCGACAGGCAGTCCTCGCCCATTCCGCCGGTGTGCAGGTCCCACTGGATCATCATGCCGTAGTCGCCGTTGAGCGCCGCCAGCGTCTGCGGGCAGATCTGGCCATGGCCGAAGCACTCCCGCACGCCGGTCCACGGCGCAGGTTTACGCGGAGGCATGTAGCGATTCCGGCCGCCGGTGGGAGCGCCGTAGGGAATGCCTTTGAACTCCTTGATCCCCGTATTGGCAATCCCCTGGACCTTGCCGGATGTGGTTTCAACGGTCCAAAAAAGTTGACTGTTTTGGCTTTGCGCCAGTGAACGGCGGGCGAGAGTGCAGCCGGCTCCAAGGGCCGCCAGAAAGGAACGCCGCTTCATTGGAAATTCTCCTCTTGGGGATTCTATACCTTTATTCAGGCCGCGGGAAACGGCCGGCGCCGCGAATTTAATTTAAATTCACCAGGTGCTGCCCGCGCGGCAGCATGAGAATCTCGCCCGCCATTTGCGGCTTCGCCTCCATGCCGTCGATTTCGAGTCTGCGAATCGCGCGCTCGGGTTTCGCCATCGCGCGTGTCTCGCTTTGATAAGCGAATTCGACGCCATCGGCGGTGGCCCGGGCGGCGGTCAAATCGCCGTTGAAATCGACGATCCGCAGCGGGGGTCTTTCGAGCGACGGCTCGATTGCGTGCAGTCCTCGCGGCAGCAGAACCGCGTCATCGCCGGCGAACGGCCACAGTTTGCCATCGACCATCGCCGGCCCGCGCCAGTCCACGCTGACGCCAAGCCGCGATTCGACGATCACCTTCGATCCGTTCCGCTCCATTCGGTCCACGTCCGCCGCAGCCGAGGCGAGCAGCGGCCAATCCCGCCGCGGAATTGAGTTTTCGAAATACAATGCCACGCGCGGAAAAGACGCGGCAGCCTGGTGGACCAGCTCAAACAATTCCATTCCGGTTTGTTGTTTGGTCGGATAGACGTCCTGGTAGCGCTCGACGACGTTGATATCGATCCCCAGCTTGTCCTGCGCCGGCGTAAGCGAGCGGTAGCGCGCGGCGATCTGCGGATAGCGCCGCGGCCCGAGGTTCCAGATCGTCGCCGGGTCCTCGATCAGGAAGATGAAATCGTGCTGCGCAAGCATCGGCAGCAGAGCCGCGGCGTCGGCGCCGATTTTTTCGCGCATCGTGGTGTCGAAGCGATCGTCCACGTGCGTCAGCGCCAGATCGAGCTGCGGCTTGGTCCGGCGAATCCCTTCGATCACGCCGAGCCATTCGTTTTGCTGGCGCCGCGCCAGTTCGGCGCGAAATTTGAGAAACTCCGCCAGTTCCCGCGCGTTGTTCGGCCCATAAAGCGGCGAATCGGCGCGGAACAATTCCAGCGGATCGAAGCCCGCCCTGGCGCGAAACTCGGCGCGGACATCGTCGTTCATGGGCGTGAACCGCGCCGGATTCTCGAAGCCTTCAAGCGATTCGAAATACAGCTCGGCCAGATTGACGCCGTCCCAATCGAAGCCGCCGATGAGGTCGCGGACGCCTTTGGAAACCGCGGCGAACGCATCGCGATTGGTAAGGTTGATCAGCTTTCGCCAGTCGAGCTGGGCGTCCTGAAGCAGCGCGGTTTTTTCGCGCCATTCGGGATGATCGGCCCAGAATTTTTCGCTGACGTGCGGCAATTCGAGCCAGGCGTAAACCGAAATCGCGTGCGCGTGGCAGGCTTCCATCAAGGCGCGCAAATACGCGTCGCCTTCCGGATCGCGATCGTAATAATGCCAGGCGGCGACTTGCAACGCGGCGATGCCGGCGGCGCGCCAGCGCGCGGCCATGTAATCCGGATCGATGCGCGAGCGATAAGCGGAATCGAAAAACGCCCACAATCGCGCCGAGCGGAAGGGCGCTTTCATGCCGAGATCGGCGAGCGCCTGCAAAAGATAGGGGAAACGCTCGTAGCCGCGTTCGCCCGGCGGCGCGGCGATCCAGAGAATCGCGCCGGAGCCACGCCGGAATCCGGCCATCAGCGGCGCTCCGCTCCAGCGCTCGCGCGCGAATTGGCGCGCTTCCAAAGGAACTTCGAAAACCGGCAGCTCCAGCGATTTTTCCCAGATAATGTGCAGTTTCGGCGCGTGAACGTCCTCGAGACTGCGCGCGATCACGCGCGGCTTTGAGGATGGTTTGAATCCGAAGGACTCCGCCAGCGGCGATTCGCCTTCGAGCACCAGAATCGCGCCGCGCCCGACGCGCGAAGCCCATTCCGGATTGGCCGGCGTGCCCGGCGGGGCAACGACGATGTTCGCCGCCGCGCCCGCGCTCAGCCCCACCGAGGAGAAAATCGCGGGCCAGGATTCCGCATCGCTTCCCAGCACCTGAAAGGAGAACGAGGCTCCCTCCAGCGCCGCGCAAGCGAGCAAGATTGCGCAGCCGATTCGCGATCTTCGCCTATTTCGTGAATGCATACCAGATCCCCACTCGCAGATCGTTGAAATTCGGCCCGCGCGGATTTCCGCGATTGATCAGATAAGCTCCGCGCAGCGCGCTGACCGAAAACTGGATCGGCGCGCGCAGCGCTTCAAAACGAAATTTGATGCCAGGTCCGGTTTCGACATAATTCGCCCAATATTGCCCGAGCGCGTCCACCGTCGCGTTCCAATTCCAAAACACCTGCGCGTGCCAGCCGAGCCGTTCAGTGGAGCGCAGCGTGTATCCGGTGCGATTCTGCGAGTAGAGCAGCGTGTCCTTGCCGAAGCGGCTGACGAAAAGTCCGTCGTCGTTCGATTCGGCGAACCATCCGCGCCGCCCCGGCCAGAGCAGGTTGCCGAATCCTTTCGCGTATGAAACGCCCCCGCGATAATCGGGAACCACGCGCCCCGGATCGGAATAAGTCGGCGCGTAGCGCAGGGATTCGCCGGCTTCGAACCATCCGGTGGCTCCGTGCCAGGCGGCGGTGGCGGCGCCGAGCGCGAGAATCACGCTTCGCTCGGACAGATACTGCGGGCCAAGATCGGCGATGTTCACCGCGCCGCGCGTATCACCGATGAACCGCGCCGAAACGTAAGGCCGCAGCCGCCATCGCGGCAGGCGCAGTTCGGCTTTGCTCTGCGAATACGCGAAAAGGTCGTGCCAGCGCGTGGACAACATCGGATAGATCCAGAACGTAACGTGAATTTTCCTGAGGCCGGCGGCGAGATTTTTGTAGGCGCGCGACGCTTCGGCGGCGGTGGCCGAGTCGGGACTCCGCCGCGCCAGATCGAACCAACGGATCGCATCCTGATCGTCTTTGAGGTTGTTGTACGCCCAGCCGAGCTTCAGCATCACCTCGAAATCCAGCGGATCGTTTTCCTGCGCGATCCGCAGATACTTGATCGCATCCTGAAGGTAGCCAAGCTGAAGGCTTTTTTCGCCAAGCTGCTTGGCCTGCACCGATTCGGCCGGGGCTTGTTCGGCGGGCCGGCGGCGCAGCTCCTCGGGCAGGTGCAGCGCCGCGCGGGCGCGCGCCGCCAGCTCCGCGTCGCCGCCGTCCAGCACGCGCCGCAGCAGCGGCGTGGCGCCATTCGAATCGCCGCGGGCGAGCAGGAGAAAGCCGAGCTGCGCCGCCGCCACCAGATCGTCCGGCGATTCGCGAACCAGACGCGAAAACTCCCGCTCCGCGGCGTCCTGATTTTTCATTTCGAGCTCGAGAAAACCCAGCTCGCGCCGCAGGTCCGCGTTGCCAGGATCGAGATCCAGCGCTTTTTGAAATTCGGAAACATAGGGATAACGAGCCGGCAGCAGCTCGCGCGCCTCTTCGGCCACGCGCGGCTCGGCGGACCGCGAGGCGGCGAGCAGCGCGGCCATCGTTTCCTCCTCGCGGCCTTGCGCTTTCCACACCCGTCCCAGATCGAGCAGCAGCGCCCTGCGGTCCGGCCGCAGCCGCCAGGCTTTTTCGTAGTGAACGGCCGCCAGATCGAGCTCATCGCGCTGCTCGGCCAGGCGCGCCAGCTCTTCGTGCGCGCTGAAATTGTCCGGCGCTAGCTCCACCGCCTTGGACCAGCGCGCAATGCCCTCGCGCAGCTCGCGGTCGATGTTTTCAAATGCCTGAGCCGCCGTCGCGTTGCCGGATTTGCGAATTCGATCGAAAATGCGCCGCGCAACCGCGGTTTGGCGCGTTTCATAGCAAAGAAACGCGTATTCCATGGCGACGTGATCGTCTCCCGGATCAAGACGCATCGCCTCGCCGAACTGATCGCGCGCGGCTTCGCTTTCCCCGGTTTTGAGCAAAGTGTAGGCCAGATCTTTTCGAATCGAGGCGCGATCGGGCGCAAGGCGAATCGCTTCCTCGAATCCGGAAATGGCGCGATCGTAATCGCGCGCGCGCAATGCATCGTACGCTTTTTCGAGGATCGCGTAAGCAGGGTCGGGCGTTTGAAACGCCGCGGCGATCAGAAGTAGCGCGGTGCTGAACACTTCGTCATTTAGTGCGCCGCCCTCCAAATTTTTCTCTGTTTCGCGTGCTGATCGCCATGCACTGTTAGGAGGGTGAAATTCATCCCGCGCTCTAGCTTCGCCATGCCCTGCGTTGCTGTTAATCGATGCGCAGGCCGAACTCGCGTAGCAGCTCGCCGTTTGACGAGCTGAGGCGCACCCAATGGACTCCCCGCGCGAGCGTCTTCGGGACGGCGACCTTCAGCGTCATCCCCGATGCGGAGGCCTGGCCGTTCCATTCCTCGCGGCCCCAGGCATCCACCACCTGCACCCGGTAACCGGCCGGCGGCGCCAGATCCGAAATGTCGATGGCGACATTCAGCGGATGGCCCGCCGGCGCGTGCGCCATTTCCGTGCTTCCACGGAAGGCAAACAGCTCTATTTGTGCCGGCGCCTTCGCCGGTCCTCGCGGGTTTACCCAAGACACGGCAGCAAGGCAGCAGGCTGCGGCGAATCCCGCCCATCCGAATCCGCGCGCGAGTACTTCTCCGGCCGGCTTACGGGACGCGTCCTTCTGCAACTGATCCGCCGCCGCTTTCATCAGCCGGATGTACTCGTCGCTCGCCGCCAGCCGATCCTGGCAGATCGAACAGACAAGAAGGTGCTCCTCCAGCGGAGCGGCTTCTTCTTCCGCCAGCCGGTTGAACGCGTACTCCTCGAGCGTGTCCTCGGCCGGATGTTCCACCCACTCAGGATGCGGTGTCACAGTACTCTCCGAAATCCCTACCCGAACGATCGATCCCGATCTGGGATTCCAATCTGGAAGCTTATAGTTTCTTAGTGGGAAATCGGAGGAGAAGTTCTCACCGAAATTGTGCTCAAAATGCGATGGCTCAGTTTTTTCTTACCTAGTTCGCCAAATCGGGCCTTGGCGCGCGATTTCAAGAGCCGGAATTGGGTCTCGGTCAGCGCCATTTCGGCACAGATCTGTTCCTGGCCCTGCTCGCGAAGGTAAAAACGCGTCAGGATTTCGCGATCCCGCTCGCCCAGCTCGCTCAGAACGCGGTGAATTAGCTTGGCACGCTGCTGGAAAATCGCGTTCTCTTCGGGATTTTCCGCCGGATCGGGAATCCGAACCGTGGACTCCATATCCATCTGCTCACGCCGGACATGCACCAGCTTATCGATGTACGCGGCCACCTGGCGGCGCACGATGGTTCGAATAAACCCCATCAATCGTTCCGGTTCCCGCAGATCGCCGCGGCGGATGGCCTGCACCACCACCAGGAACGTATCGTGGACCCTATCCTCCAACTCCTGTGGCCCGAGCTGCCGGCACAGATAAAAGCGAATACCCTTAGAAAACAGGTCGTAAAGCTCCCTCATTCCGTCTGTTTCGCCGGTCCGGATGCGTTCGACCAGCGCCGCCCAGGCCGCGTAAGCCTGGCTTTCATCCGAATTCTCCACCTCAGGGCTATACCGCCTGGAAACGGTAGGTTTCATGCGTGCCGCCTTGAATCTCATCTGCCCAAGCTTCCTCCCGTCAACTGATATGCCGCCCAATAGCGCGGCTGCGCGCGCCAGGCGCCGGACCGGATCATCTCCACCTGGCTTTGGCGCAGCGCCTCAGCCGGAGGCAGCGTTCGCAAGCGCCGATAAAATCCGGGAAACAGATCTCCGGAGGAATCCCTGACCGGCCACAGCGTGGAGATTACGGCGGACGCTCCCGCCGCCTGCCAGGCCCTCGTCAAGCCGATCAGGCCCGCGCCCGCCAGCGCCCGGCCGCTTCCGCTGTCGCATCCCGTCATCACCACCACGGCGCCCGGAACATGGAGCATCCCCACATCGGCCGTACTCAGATAATCGAGACGGCCGGAAGATTCCAGGCCGAAGGCGATCTCGGCGCCGGCGCGCGCACCGGCCGGCGGTAAGACGTGGGTCGCCAGATGGATCACCGCCGGAGACTGAGCGGCAAGCGCGACGAATTTCCCGCGCCGCGCCTGATCGCCGTTCAGGATCACATCGCGGGGCGAATCCCAGCCGCGCTCGCTTGCTTCGACCTCGTTCGCGCTCGCCACCAGGCGGTTCAGCATCGGAGCGTCCGACGCCTGCGCAAACCATGACCCCAACCGGCTCGATCCCGCGGCCCGGCGCGGATCGGCGGTGTTGTAAACCGGATCGCTTACGCCCAGAAACCAGCCGCACGTCTGGCGGCATCCGCCGGACGGTTCTTTCCCTCGCTCGCCTGCAAGCCACAGCGCGCCCGGAATCACCGTTAATGAATGCGTTTCGATCAGATAGCGTCCCTTCATGCCCAAAGCGGTAAGCGGCGCTTCAAATAAAGCGTCATCGAGCGACAGCAGCCATTTCGGCTGGTTCGATTCGGCAGGCGAAAGCGCCCCAAAAAGGTCCCGATACAAATTTGATCCGGAAAGGCCGGCCCCGCGGCCATCGCGGATATCATTTCGAAACTCCTCGATTTCCTTGCGAATTTGCGCGGACGGCGCCAGTGCGTACAAATTCAGCGAGTGCCGGGTCAACGCCCAGAGATAGCTCCGCTGGCTTCCGAGATGAAAACTCAGAAGCAGATCGGAATCACTTAATCCATTTCGTAAAGATATAAGTGAAGTCTGATCCCGAAAATTCTCGTTCTGATTTGCAATCTTCGACAATCCCGCTTCAGCTTCCATTTCGGTAAGCTTCAAAGCAAGATTGCGGCGGGCGTCTTCGGTCCGGGCGTCGTGCAGATTGCTGAGCATTTGCCAGTATTCGGGCGGCAGCTTTTTTCGCCAAACCTCGGCTAGCCCGACGATTTCGCGGAGGCTCTGCGCGCGGTTCCATTCCATAGCCTGGAACGATTCCGCCGCGAGGCCGGGGTTGTTCTTGGTGATCGCTTCCGCCGCGGCCGTCTCCACAAAGGAATCGAAAATTCGCTTTTCCAGTTCGGAATTAGTTGTTGCCAGAACGGAAGAAGCCGGGAGCGCCTCGCGCCGCCAGGAGATCGCCTGTTTCACTGCGGCACGAAAATCGGCGATCGCGCCCGAGCAATCCCCTCGCGCCAGGCGAATTCGGCCTCGCTGCTCGAGCAGCAGATACTCGGGAAACATCGACTGGCCTTTTTCGCCGGCTTGAATCGCCAGATCGGTAAGACGAGCAGCGCTCGGCAGATCGCCTTGGGCCAGCCGCAGCTCGCCCAGCCGCGCGTAGGAAGAACGAAGATCCTTTTTTACCGCAAAAACGCGGATTCGAAACGCCTCCAAGAAGGCGCACTCTGCATCGGCGAAATGCCCGCGCCGCCGCCATTCATCGCCCAGATAATCCCACCCGGCGGCCTCCTGGGCCAGATCGCCCTGCTGGCGTGCGGCTTCGATTCCTTCTCTCAGGAAGGGCTCGGCTTGGCCGTCGGCCAGCACCTGATGCAAGCGTCCCGCTTGCAGCAGCGCCGAATGGCGGTAATAAGTTTTTGCGATCCCCTCGCTTGCCGCAACCCCCTCGGCGGCGGCGGAAAGCGCCGCATCTACGTCCCACATCTGGAGATAGAGGCTCGAAAGATTGATATCGATCGCACCCAGATCCAGACGATCGCCAATCGATTGAGCGATCCGGCGAGCCTCCGCCAGCGCCGCCAGCGCCGCCTGATAATGACGCCTCCAAACGCGCACGCCGCCGGCGCCCAATAGAAACCGCACGGTCGCCACCGGATCGCGCCTTTCGCGCGCGATCCGCAACTGCTGATCATAAAGAAATTCCGCGGCGGCATAGTCCCCCGCCGCGCATAACCGGGCGGCCTGTCTGGCGATTTGCTGGGATTCCCTGGTGCCCCACAAGGACCCCGGTCGCAGCGACCCGGAGCCGATGGCGGCCGGCCGGCGCGAGCCGCCCATCCACAGCGTGAGGACCAAGCAAAGGCATAGGAAAAATCTAGCCATTTGCCGTAACGCTGCTATTTCGCTAGATACTACCAGAAGAATAAAATTTATGCCAGAGACTAAGGTGCTAATTCTCGCCGCGCGTGGCGGTAAGGCCACGCCAGGCGCGGCGAGTTTTGCACATTAATTGCTCGGAGGAAGAACGATGATTGGATCTCCCATGGCTGCACCTCCTTATGGCCGCAACATAACGGGCAAATCCACCTTCATATGCCGCATGGAAGCGGCAAAAATCTGATAAAGCAACGCAAATTGCGGAAAATTCCGGCGCAATCGCCTATTCGGCACGAAGCAGGATCGAGGGATCGGCGAAGCAGGCTTTCCGCGCGGGAAGCAGAAACGCGGGGAGGCTGGCGATCACGACAAATCCCACGGCCAGCGCCGAACTGCCAAACGATAAACGAGCCGGCAGCAGATGGGAAAAAAGCCGCATCGCGCAGGCGCCCATCGCGCCGCCCGCGGCGATCCCCGAAACGAGCGCCTTCAGACCATCCACCGCCAGTAGACGGAGGATCGCGCTTCGCCGCGCGCCGAGGGCGATCCGAATGGCGATCTCCCGCCGGCGGCGCCCGCTCGCCTGGGCGATGAGTCCGGCAAGGCCGGTGAGCGCAAGCGGGATCCCGGCGATTGCCGCAAATCCGAGAACGCACAGCGCGATTCGCGCCTGAAACATCGCGCCCTGGCGAAGATAATCGCTCATCGGACGAATTTCGCTGATCGGCTGGGCGGGATCGAGGCGATGAATTTCATCGGCGGCGGCGTGCGCCATCGCGGCCGGATCGCCCGCCGTTTCGACGTGCAGAATCATTCGCGGCGTGTAGTTCTGCGAAAACGGCAGATAGAAATACGGCCGGGGCGGCTCGTTCGGGGAAAAGTACGCGATGGAACGCGCCACTCCGACGACCCGTATCTGGCGCCCGCTCATTCGAAACGTGCAGCCGACGCCGCAGCGCCGGGCCAGTTCCTGATTGACGATGGCGACCGGAGCCGACGCCGGCGAGTCGCCCTCGGTGAATCCGCGGCCTTCGACGATCGGCAGATGGAGCAGATCAAAATAGCGCGGCCCAACGATGTTCACCCACAGCGTCAAAGTTTCATCTCCCAGTACGATTTGGCGCTGCGCCGCTGTATATCCGAGCGGAATCGATTGCGCCAGCTCCGCGGATTTCACTCCGCTGATCGCGCGCACGCGGGCCAGCGCCTGATCGTAGAAGGCGCGCGACCGCGCTTCAGTGAATCCGACCTGTGACGGATCAAGCGCCAGGACCAAAACATGCCTGGTCCGATAACCGGGATCGGCGCGCGTTGCCGCTTGAATGCCGCCGAGCAAAAATACCGAACACGAAATGAGCGCGGTCGCCAGCGCGATTTCGATCGCTGCCAGCGCGTGCTTGACGCCTCGCGCCGTTTGCTGTGGCGGAACGAAGGCGCAGCCGGCGGCCAGCAGAACACCGGTTGCGGCGAGCGCCAGAAAAACGCCCGCATCCAGTCGCGGCGCGATTGAAAATCGAATATCGGTCGGCAGTACCGCCGTTTTCCCCAGAATGCGCTGCGCCGCGTAGGCGACCGGAACAGCGGCCGCCGATCCGGTCAAAGTGACCGCGGCGCTTTCGCTCAGGTTTTCCCGAATCAGACAGGCCGGCGTCGCGCCGAGCGCGATGCGAATCGAAATTTCCCGGGCGCGGGCTTCGGCGCGCGCGGCAAACACCAGCGCCAGATTCGCGGAGGCGACCATGGCGATGAGCGCCGCCAACGCCGCCAGCAGCGCGGCGAGCGCGGGCATGGTGCGGTCGTTTGAAGCCCGCGCCGCAAGCTCGGTCAAAACCGCGGCGCGATTGGCGCGATCCTCCGGATATTGCGCCGCCAGGCACCGGGCAATCGCGGCGATTTCGGCATCCGCCCGCCGAACGCTCGCGCCCTTTTCGAGCCGCCCATACACGTTCAGATAGCGGCGCGACCGGTCCTGAAGCGGGACGCCGCCGCCGGGCAGCAGCCCCGTTGCGTAGACCCCGATGGGAAAGTAAAAATCCTCATGGGTGAAGCGGTCGAGGCCGAAATTTTTCGGCGCAACTCCGATGATCGTGAACGGAGCGCCGCGCAGCAGAATGGTTTTGCCGAGGACCCGCGCATCGCCGCCGAATCGCGACTGCCAGAAGTCGTAGGCCAGCACGCACAGCGCATCGCGCGATTCGCCGGCGGCGAAGCCGCGCCCGGGCGCCACGCCCACTCCGAGCAGATCGAAGTAGTTCGCCGTGACCGCGAGCCCCAGCCGCATCTGGGCCGGCGCCTTTCCCACCGCCAGCAGCACCTGGCTTTGCGCGGCCATTCCGCGAATCGCACGCGAGGAGGCGCGAAAGTCCTCGAAATCGGGATATGAAACCAGGCCCAGCGGCTGAGTGTCGGATACGGTGAAGACTCGGACGATTTCATAGGCGCGCGCCACCGGCAGCGGGCGAAAAAGAATCGCCTGGGCGGTGGAGGCCAGCGCGGCGGCCAACCCGAGAGTCACGGCAATCGTCAGAGTCGCGACCGCGGCGAGGGACCGATGATGGGTGTAGAAGCGGCAGGCGGTTCGCATCGCGACCGAGAAGTAGCCCGCCGCCGCGCAACGGATCGCGCCGCGCAACCGGCAAACTGCTGGCGGCCTTGCGGTAAGCCGGGCGCCGCGCCCGTGACTCCGGTTTCAAGCCGCGTCAAATTCAGCTAGAATCAGAATTCATGGCTGACGACAACACCTACCGAGCTGAATACCAGGGCAGCGGCACGTTTATTATCAGCAAGCCGAAACGCAAAGCCCGCAAGATCCGCCAGTCGAGGCTGAAAGCCCCGCGGCGCGGCGCTCGAAAAAGCTGATCCCGCAACAGCGCCGGAGCTTTCGCGCGGCGGCCGCGTTCTACGGTAAACTCGTGCTTTATGAACCTCTCGCTCCGGCTCCTCGTGTTGTTTGTTCCAGCCGCGCTGCTGACCGCCCAGCCCGCTCCGAAAATCACCACCCCCAAGGAAGCCCTCGGCTTCAACATTGGCGACGACTACATGATGGCCAGCTACGCGCAGCTTGAATCGTACTGGAAAAAGATCGCTTCCGAGTGCGACCGCTGCAAGCTGGTGGACATCGGCCCGACCGAAGAAGGCCGCCGCCAATACATGATGATTATTTCCTCGCCGGCAAATATGAAAAAGCTGGAGCATTACCGGGAAATCAACGCGCGCCTGGCTCACGCCGAGGGGCTCACCGACGATCAGGCCCATGCCCTGGCCCGCGAAGGCAAAACGGTGGTGTGGATCGACGGAGGTTTGCACGCCAGCGAAACGGTCGGCTCGCAGCAGTTGATGGAGATGGTCTATGAAATGGCGAGCCGCACCGATCCTGAGACCATGCGCCTGCTGGACGACACGATCCAGCTTTACGTGCAGGTGAATCCGGACGGCCAGGACATCGTGGCCAACTGGTACATGCGCGAATCCGATCCGCTGAAGCGCAGCCTGAACGGCCTGCCGCGCTTGTGGGCCAAGTATATCGGCCACGACGACAATCGCGACTTCTTCATGTCGGCGATGAAGGAGACGACCAACATCAACAAGGTACTCTGGACGGAATGGTTTCCGGAAATTCTCTACAACCATCATCAGACCGGACCTGCCGGTGGCGTGATTTTCATGCCCCCCTTCCGCGATCCGTTCAACTATAATTTCGATCCGCTGATCCCCCTGGGTATTGAAATGGTGGGCACCGCGATGCACACTCGGCTGGTGGAGCATGGCCTCGGCGGATCGGAGATGCGCAGCGGCGCGAATTATTCCACCTGGTGGAACGGCGGGCTGCGGACCATCGCGTATTTTCACAACTCCATCGGCTTGCTGACGGAAATTATCGGCAGCCCGACGCCGATTGATATTCCCCTGGTCCCCGAAAAACAGCTTCCCACCGGCGACTGGCCGCTGCCGGTTGCGCCCACCACTGGCACGCAGAAATGGCACTATCGCCAGTCGATCGAATATGAGATGAACAATAATCGCGCGGTGCTCGATGTAGCCTCGCGCTATCGCGAAGTTTGGCTTTACAACTTGTATCAGATGGGCCGCAACGCCATTCAGAAAGGCAGCGAAGATAGCTGGACCATCACGCCGAAGCGTGTCGCGGCGCTGGAGGAAGCGGCGGCCAAGCTCGCGCCGGCCGGCGGCCGTGGAGGACGCGGCGGCGGAGGCCGGGGCGCGGCCGCTGAACTGCCCGCGGGGTTGAGCGCTGGCGGGTTGGGCGCGCGCCAGGTCCCCGCCGATCTCTACAACACCGTTCTGCACGATCCCAAGATGCGCGACGCGCGCGGCTACATCATTCCTTCCGATCAGCCCGACTTCCCGACCGCGACGGAATTCATCAATGCGCTGTTGAAGAACGGCATCGACGTGATGCGCGCCACGCAGTCTTTCACCGTGGCGGGCAAGAGCTATCCCGCCGGATCGTACGTGGTCAAAACCGCGCAGGCGTTTCGAGCCCACGTGCTCGATATGTTCGAGCCGCAGGATCATCCCAACGATTTTCTCTATCCCGGCGGTCCTCCCAAGCCGCCCTACGATATCGCCGGCTGGACGCTGGCCTATCAGATGGGCGTGAAGTTCGATCGCATTCTCGACGGTTTTGACGGTCCCTTTACCAAGATCACCGGTCTTCTGCCGCCGCCGCCGAGCTCGATTACCGGCGCGGGCAGCGCGGGATGGCTGGTGAGCCATCAGGTGAACAACTCCTTTATTCTGACCAATCGTTTGCTGAAGGCCGGAGTCGATGTGTTCTGGCTGAAGTCGAAGGATCGGCCGGGCGAGATCTGGATCCCGCAGAACTCCGCCGCCCGCCCGATTCTCGAACAGGCCGCGCGGCAGCTTGGCGTGCCGGTGCGAGCCGTGGCCAGCGCGCCCAAAGGCGAGGCGCTGAAACTCAATCCGATTCGCGTCGGCCTCTACGATCAGTACGGCGGCCTGATGCCTTCCGGCTGGATTCGCTGGCTGTTTGAAAATTACGAAGTGCCGTTCCAGGTGGTGTATCCGCAAACGCTCGATGCCGGCGATCTCAAGTCGAAATTCGACGTGCTGGTGTTCAGCGATGGCGCATACCGGCGTCCGGGCGCGGGCGGCCGCGGAGGCGGATTCTTCAATCAGGCGCCGCCCGCCGATCTGCCGGCCGAATATCAGGGCTGGACGGGCCGCATCACGGAAGAAAAAACTCTGCCGCAGTTGAAAAAGTTCGTCGAATCCGGCGGATCGATCATCACCATCGGCAGTTCCACCGGGATGGCGGAAGAGCTGGGCCTGCCGGTCAAAAATTACCTGACCGAAATGGGTCCCGACGGCCACGAGCGCCCGCTGCCCTCGACCAAGTTCTACATACCGGGATCGCTGATTCGCGCGCAGATCGATAATACGAATCCGATCGCTTACGGCATGCCCTCGAGCGTCGACGTGTTCTTCGATAACAGCCCGGTGTTCAAGATGGCGCCGGATGCCGAGCAAAAGAAAACGTCGGCGGTGGCCTGGTACAGCGGCGCCAATACGCTCGATAGCGGCTGGGCTTGGGGCCAGCAATATCTCGATGGCGGCACAGCCGCCGTGGAGGCGAGCGTGGGCGAGGGCAAAATGGTTCTGCTCGGCCCCGAGGTAACGTTCCGTTCGCAGCCGCATGCGACCTATAAGCTGCTGTTCAACGGGCTTTATTTCGGAAACGCAAAAGACGCGGCGCTGCAATAATCGGCGTTCAGCCCGGGAGGAATTTCAAATGAAACTCATTTTATTCGCGCTCCTGGGCTGTATCGCCTTCGGACAAACCGACTGGAACAAGCCGTTCCCGCCGCATAAGGTCATCGGCAACGTCTATTTCGTCGGAACCGAGCAGCTCGGATCGTTCCTCATCGCGACTCCGCAAGGCCACATCCTGATCAACAGCGATTTCGAATCGACGGTCCCGCAGATCCGGCAGTCGGTCGAAAAACTCGGCTTCAAATTCACCGACATCAAGATCGTGCTCGGCAGCCACGCGCACGGCGATCATATGGAAGGCGACGCGATGGTGAAGGAGCGGACGGGCGCGAAAGTCATGGCCATGGATCGTGATGTACCCGCGCTCCGCCTGATGAAGCCCGGCGGCAAGGAGCATCCGATCGATCGCATTCTGCACGATGGAGATAAAGTCGAGCTCGGCAGCACGACTTTGGTGGCGCATCTCACCGCCGGACACACCAGAGGCTGCACAAGCTGGACGCTCAAAACCGCCGAGGACGGCAAAAGCTACGACGTGATCGTCGTCGGCAGCATCGGATGGAACCCCGGCTACGTTCTGGTGAACAACAAGGATTATCCGCAGATCGCCGACGATTACATCCGCAGCTTCAAAACGCTTCGCGCGCTGCACGTCGATGTTTTTCTCGGCGCGCATGGCGCTTTTTATCATCTGGACGAGAAGTATGCGAAGCTCGGCAAGGGACCCAATCCATTTATTGATCCGGCCGGCTATCAGGCGCACATCGATTTAAAAGAAAAGGAATTTTACGCGGAATTGGAGCGTCAAAAGAGCGCAATCCGCTGACTTGTTCATCGCTCAGAAATTGCGCGAGCGCGCGCGAAAACGGCCCGCAGCATTTCCGCGCTGAGCTTTCCGGTGGACGTGTTCTGCTGGCTCGGATGATAAGAGCTGATCAGCACCGGACCGTCCGGCGAAACTCGATGTTCCCCGCCGTGGCCGAAGAGAAACGCCGCGCGGCTGCGAATGGTCCCGCGATCGCGCAGGATCGAAAGATAGGTATCGAACGCGATTCGCCCCAAGGCGACCACCACCCGGATGTTTTTCAATAAATCGAGCTCGCGTTCAAGATACGGCCGGCAGTTTCGAAATTCCACGGGCAGCGGCTTGTTATCCGGCGGAGCGCAGCGAACCGCGGCGGTGATATAAACGCCGCTCAGCTTCATGCCGTCGCCGCGCGAAACGCTGTGCGGCTGCGAGGCGAAGCCATTTTCATACAAGGCGCGGAACAGGAAATCGCCGGAGCGGTCGCCGGTGAACATGCGGCCGGTGCGATTGCCTCCATGAGCCGCCGGAGCAAGGCCGATCACCAGCAGCCGCGCCGCCGGATCGCCAAACGGAGGCACGGGCTTGCCCCAGTAAGTCTGATCGCAAAAGGCCCGGCGCTTCTGGCGCGCAACGCGTTCGCAGTACTGGCGAAGCCGCGGGCAGCGCTCGCAGCCGACCACCTCACGCGCGAGCATCGCAAGCTTTGTCACAGCTTCTCATTCTAAAACGAAACCGGTCTTGGAGGCATGTTCGCTAAAATATGAGGAACGATGATGGCTAAAGTCCGAAAGGCGGTTTTTCCCGCCGCGGGGCTGGGAACGCGTTTTCTTCCGGCCACAAAAGCTCAACCCAAAGAGATGTTGCCGCTGGTGGATAAGCCGTTGATCCAGTATGGCGTCGAGGAAGCGATGCAATCGGGAGTGCGCAACATCCTGATCGTCACCGGCCGCGGCAAAACCGCGATCGAGGACCATTTCGACGTCAGCTTCGAACTCGAGCATCTGCTCGAAACGCGCCATAAAAAAGATCTGCTGGCCACGGTGCGCGCCGTCTCCGACATGATCGACGTTTCCTACGTGCGGCAGAAGGAAGCGCTGGGGCTGGGCCATGCGGTTCTTCGCGCGCGCGAACTGGTCGGCGACGAGCCCTTCGCCGTGATTCTGTCCGACGACGTGATCGACGCCGAGGTGCCCTGCCTCCGTCAGTTGCTGGACGTCTATGAGTTTTACAACGCCTCCGTGGTCGCGCTGATGGAGGTGCCGAACGAAAGCATTTCCGCCTACGGCGTGGTGGACGCCGAGCCGGTGGCGCACAACGGCGGACGCGACCGGCTGTACCGCATCCGCAACATGGTCGAGAAGCCGAAAGCCAGCGAGGCGCCCTCCAATCTGGCGATCATCGGCCGCTACGTTCTGACGCCGGAGATTTTTTCCTCGCTCGAAGCGATCGAGCCCGGCAGCGGCGGCGAGATTCAATTGACCGACGGATTGAAACACGTGCTGCGCAGCCGGCCGATTTACGGCTACAAGTTCGAAGGCAAGCGCTACGATGCCGGCGATAAGCTCGGTTTCTTGAAAGCTACCGTGGAATTCGCGCTCAAACGATACGATTTGGGCCAGGAATTTCGCGAATATTTGAAGACATTGTCGATTTAGTCTGGTTTTCGCGATTCGCATGGAGGGCTGGCTCGGAGGGCTTTGCATCCCTGATCGGGCGGTGTATAGTTTGACAGAACCCCCGTCGGTTCAAGGAGACGAAGCATGGAGATCGATCGCAGATTGTTTATCGCCGGTCTGGGCGGCGCGGCGGCCGTGGCCACGATGGGCCCGGAGGCGAAGGCCGACGCGATTGAAGATTTCATGATCGAGGAGCTCGCCGCCGAGGACACGGCGAAGTTTCCGACCGTGGCCGAAGTCGAGGCGCAGATCGAAACGCGTTCTTATCGCCGCGGCGCGGGTAGTCTGTTCATCGCCACTCGCGGGAATGTGAAAAAACTCGATCCGATGCCGGAGAAACCCACGCTGATCGATTTCTACAATCACCGCTTCGGCGGCGTGGTCCGGCACTGCCTGCAAAGCGCCAATCACGCGCAGAAGACGGGGATGCCGGAAGAGATTATCTTCGCCTGCCTGCTCCATGACGTGGTGCAAAGCATGATGAAGAGCGACCACGGCTGGTGGGGCGCGCAGCTTTTCGAGCCGTACGTCTCGGAAAAAGTCACGTTCGCGATCCGCTACCACGCCGCGCTGCGCTTCTATCCCGATCCCTCCGTCGGCTACGAATATCCGGATCTCTACAAACGCATCTGGGGCGAGGATTACAAGCCGCCGGCCTACGTCGAGACGACATACAAGATGGTGCGCAAGCACAAATGGTACATGGCGCCGAGAATGGTGACGGTGAACGATCTTTACGCGTTCGATCCGAACGTTCAGGTGACGCTCGATCCGTTCGTCGATATTATCGGGCGCAATTTCAAACAGCCTAAGGAAGGTTTGGGAAACGATAACAGTCCGGTGGCGCACATGTGGCGGACCATCATCAATCCGGACGCCCCGCTGTAACCCCGGTCATATCGCCGCGGAAATTAGGAGACAAAGATAATGTCAGGACACAGATGGTTTGGAATCGCCGTCGCCGGCTGCGTGCTGGCCGTGGGCCAGGCTTTCGCGCAGCTCGCCCAGCAACCAGCGGAAAAGTACATCGACGCGATGAACCGGCTGGAGCGCGGGATCGAGGAGAAGATTCCCGAGGTGATCGAGAAACTGCGCCTAAAGCCGGGCGACATTGTTGCCGACATCGGCTCCGGCTCGGGCAGCTTTTCGATTCCGATGGCCAAGGCGATCGCCCCCAACGGGATTCTATATGCCGTGGACATCGATCAGAAGATGCTCGATTATGTGGCCGATCGCGCGAAAAAAGAGGGCGTGACCAATTTGCGCACCGTGCTGGGCGCCAATGACGATCCCAGGCTGCCGGTGAAAAATGTCGATGTGGCGTTCTTCCACCGCGTGCTGCACATGATCGAGCACCGCCAGGCTTATCTGAACGCCACGGCGACATATCTTAAACCGGACGGGCGAATCGTGGTAATCGACAAGAATCCGGATCAGTCGCGCGACTGGATGTGGCTGAAGCAGTCCGATGTGGACACCTGGATGGCGGCGATCGCGTTCTATCCCGCGGAAACATTCGACGTGTTCACCGACCGGTACTTCGTCAGTTATCAGCGGCCCTATGGAAACAGCGTGCTGCTGAAGCATCAGTCCAGGAAGCAGTAAAGTGGCGCCGGAGGCCGGAGTTCCTGCGCGTAGGGGCTTCAGCAAGGCTGTTCGAGGCGGAGCTCAGGCTTTGCGCGGGACCACAATTCTGAGGCGAGCAGTCCGGCTCGCGCGCGCTCTTCGCGGATCAGGCGGAATCCGCGCTGCTCGAGCAGCAGCCGATGATCGGCGAGCCGCGACGTTTTAAGACCCGTCGTGATCCGAAAGAACCAGTACAGCATCCTGACCACGGCGCGGGCCCATGCCGACGGCTCGCGAAATTCCGATACCAGCCAGCGCGCGTCCGGGCGGGCGGCTCGCGCCACGCGCTCGATCAGCCGGGTTAATTCGGCGGCATCAAAGCAGTCGAGAAAGAAATGAGTGATGATCAGGTCGTACTCGCTCTCCGGCAGAGGGATGACGAGCGCGTCGCCCTGGCGATAGTTCACGCGATCCCCGGCGCGGCGCGCCAGCTCGAGCATTCGCCAGCTCAGATCCACGTAATCGATGGACGCGCTCCGGTTCTGCCGCACCAGCTCCACCAGAAAGCGCCCGTCGCCTTCACCCAGCAGCAGCACCCGCCGGGCATCGGCGACATCGCTCAAAAACGCCAGGCGGCGGCGTTGCAGCGCGCCCCCAAATCCGGCGTACTCCAGCCAGCGATACCAGCGCGCGATCGGATCGCAATTCAAAGCACGATTCCCGCGATGGGAAGGAACAGCAGCGGGCTCAG
>JAJPHS010000171.1 GCA_021325175.1 Terriglobia bacterium | reverse complement strand
GGCGGAGAGGGGGGGATTCGAACCCCCGGTACAGGTTTAGGCCCGTACGACGGTTTAGCAAACCGCTGCTTTCGACCACTCAGCCACCTCTCCGCGAGGTGTGAGGCTTTCAACACGGATGGTATCACAGAACCCGTCTGGCGGCCAAGGATTTGCTTGTGCGTCGTTTCTGCGCGTTCGGGAGGCTCTTTAAACGAAAATGCTCACCCGGAGGTGAGCATTTACGCATTCCCTGGTTTTCGCAGGGTGATGTACATGGGAGAATCAGCTTCGACGGCATCGCAACCGCCAAAACCTTTGTGATTGGATATTAGGGCGTGCGGCGGATGATGTCAAGAAAAAAACTTAGGGATTGTTTCGAATGTGTAAGTGCCGCGATTACAGCAAATTGCGGCGACACCCGCAAACCGGGCGAGGATGCAGAACCTGTTCCTAACCCGCTTTGCGAGCCCCCGTTTTCCGTTCTAAGACACCAGAATTCCGAGGCTTATTTGCCCAAATGAAGCGTAATCATCTCGTCCGGGTCGCGGCCCCGGTTCATCTTTCGCAGCAGCACCCGGCTTCCGCCGTAAATCAAACCAGCGACGAGACATAGCCCGATCAGCAGGCCGGCGAAAAAGAACACATCCACCAAAAACTTCAAGGTGCTCTTTGCTTGATTCTCCGGAACCTTCTCATTCCAGGTGATATTTTGTTCGTACCGGATCTCGTCGAGAATTCGCTCCGCCGCGTCGGGGTCCGGAGGATTGATCGTAATCGCGACCAACGGTCCTACCCGGCGGGCCATCGCTCCCGGAATTTTCTGAAATTCCTGGACGCGTTCGCGCGCCATGTTGGGAGTCGGGTAATTGAAAATCGCCAGGGACAGCAACCCTTTAGGCGTTTTGTATTTTGCCGCCTGTGCCTCGGCGCCCAGGTGGAAAGCCGCCATCGAGGGCGAAATTCCAGGGAAGAACCGGTCGAGCGATACCGGACCGACGATGTAGCGCTCCGAGTTGGGAACCAGATCCGGCTTGGGCAGATCGGTCATCAAGGCGGGTAGCGGGGATTGTTCGAGCTTGGGCAAAACGGCGAAGATCTGCTGAAGCTGGACCGGAAGGGGAACGTCGCCGGTCAACTGAAAAACGTAATTTCCGTAGGCGAAGATCGTGCCATCCGATGTCTGGACGGCGAGCGGCGTGATATTGGAGGGAGTCGCGCCGGGCGGGCGTCGCTCCTCGAAAAAGGCCATGGCGCCGGTGGAATCGCGGAAACGCCACAAGGTCGCGGTGAAGTGCTGGTCGCCGGAAACGTATTCGGCCTGCTCGGTGGCGTCTAATCCGTACTCGTCAAGCAAAGCCCGATCGGGAACCGAAATCGTTTTCACGTCGCCTTTTTTAAAGGCGCCGATTGCGTCCGGAAAAATGGCCGCCGATGCGAGGCCGCCGCAGGCCAGCAGCGCCAGTATTCCGAGTCCGTGGCGATTCACTGCGCTCCGCAGCATTTTTTATACTTCTTTCCGCTCCCGCAGGGGCAGGGATCGTTGCGGCCGGCTTTGTGCTTGGCGATCACCGGCGTTTTGGCCGCCGAGGTCTCGCCGCCGGCGAATTGCAGCGCGGCCATCTCCTTTTCCTTCTTGCGCTGGATGTTGCGCGTCAGGTCGAGAACGGAATTTTGGGCGGCCTGGCGCTGCGCTTCGTTAATGGCCGGATTGGCGGCGACGGCCACGGGTTCGGGCTGGCCGCCTTCGTCCTCGTCCTCATCGCTCCACACATCGGGATGCGGGACTTCGAGCTCCGGATTTTCGACGCGCTGCATGAAGAACAGCCAGCGGATGGTTTCGTCCTCGATGCGATCCATCATGTCCTGGAACAGGATGAAGGATTCCTTCTTGTACTCGACCAGCGGATCCTTCTGGCCGTAGCCGCGCAGCCCGATGCCTTCCTTGAGGTGATCCATCGACAGCAGGTGGTCCTTCCACTGGTTGTCGATGACGTTCAGCATGATCATGCGCTCGGTTTCGCGCATCAGCTCGGCGCCGATCATGGCCTCTTTTTCGGCGTATTTGCTCAGCAACTGCTGATTGATTTCCTCCTCGATCTGGCGCCGGTCGAGCGATTCCAGCTCCTGGCGCCGGATCTTGACGCCGAATTGCGTCAGGATGTCGGTTTCCAGGCCGGTCCAATCCCACTGGCTGGGATGGGTTTTTTCCGGACAGCGGGCATCGATGAAGGAGCCGAGAATGCCGGCGATGATCTCGACGATCCGCTCCTTCTGGTCCTGTCCTTCAAGCAGCGCGCGGCGCATTCCGTAGACGGCCTGGCGCTGCTTGTTCATGACGTCGTCGTATTCGAGGATGTGCTTGCGCGAGGCGAAGTGCTGGGCTTCAACCGCCTTCTGCGCCGCCGCGATGCGCTTGGTAATCAGCTTGGATTCGATCGGCACATCTTCTTCCATGCCGAGCCGGAGCATCAGGTTCTGCATGCGCTGGCCGCCGAAGATGCGCATCAGGTCGTCCTGAAGCGAGAGATAAAAACGCGCGCTTCCCGGATCGCCCTGGCGTCCCGCCCGCCCGCGCAACTGATTGTCGATGCGCCGGGACTCGTGCCGCTCCGTGCCGACGATATGCAAGCCGCCCAGCGCGACCACCTCGTCGTGATCGGTCTGCCATTCATTCTTGAAGCGGGTGTAGACGTCGTCCCATTCAGTCCGCTCCGGCGTGCCGACCGCGCAGGTTTGCATGTAGTCGGGATCTTTGTTCTGCTTGCGGAGAAATTCCTTGGCGGAGAATTCGGGATTGCCTCCGAGCAGAATGTCGGTTCCGCGGCCGGCCATGTTGGTCGATACCGTCACTGCGCCTTTTCGCCCGGCCTGGGCGATGATGAAGGCTTCGCGCTCGTGATTTTTGGCATTCAGCACTTCATGGGGGACGCCCATTTTCTTCAAAATTCCGGATAAGATTTCCGATTTCGCCACCGAAACGGTGCCGACCAGCACCGGCTGTCCTCTTTCGTAGCAGGCCTTGATTTCCTTGGCGGCGTTGCGGAATTTCTCCTCCTCGGTGCGGTAGACGATATCCTGAAACTCGATGCGCCGCAGCGGCTTATTGGTCGGAATGATGGTTACGTCGAGTTTATAAATTTTGTCGAACTCGGCCGCTTCCGTATCCGCGGTGCCGGTCATTCCGGCCAGCTTCTTATACATCCGGAAGTAATTTTGGAAGGTGATGGTGGCCAGCGTCTGATTCTCGCGCTGGATCTTGACGCCTTCCTTGGCTTCCACGGCCTGATGCAGCCCATCGGACCAGCGCCGGCCGGGCATGAGGCGTCCGGTGAACTCGTCGACGATGATCACCTCGCCGTCTTTGACCACGTAATCGCGGTCGCGCTGGAACAGCACGTGAGCCTTGAGCGCCTGCTGCACGTGGTGGTTGATTTCCATGTTCACGGCATCGTACATATTGCTCAAGCCGAGCAGCTTTTCGACCTTGATCGAGCCTTCCTCGGTCAGGGCGACGCTGCGGAACTTCTCATCGACGGTGTAATCGCCGGTGGTGTATTTCTGGCCGGGCTCCTTGCCCTCGATCACTTCGCCGCGCACCAGGCGCGGGATGATGCGATTGATCTTGTAATATTTATCGGTCGATTCCTCGCTGGGGCCGGAGATAATCAGCGGGGTTCGCGCTTCGTCGATCAGGATCGAGTCCACTTCGTCGATGATGGCGAAGTTATGCCCGCGCTGCACGCAATCGGCGAGGCGGAATTTCATGTTGTCGCGCAGATAATCGAAGCCGAATTCGTTATTGGTCCCGTAGGTGATATCGGCGGCGTAGGCGGCGCGGCGCTCCATGTCGTCGAGGTCATGAACAATGACGCCGACGCTCATACCGAGCGTTTTATAAATCCGCCCCATCCATTCGGCGTCGCGCCTGGCCAGATAGTCGTTGACCGTGACCACGTGGACGCCCTTGCCTTCAAGCGCGTTCAGATACACCGGCAGCGTGGCGACCAGCGTCTTTCCTTCGCCGGTCTTCATTTCGGCGATCTTTCCGCGGTGCAGCGTGATTCCGCCGATCAACTGCACGTCGAAGTGGCGCATATTGAGCACGCGCCGTCCGGCTTCGCGCACGGTGGCGAAGGCCGGGATCAGCAGATCGTCGAGCGAGGCTCCCTGCGCGAGCTGCTCGCGAAAGCGGACGGTTTGGGCCGCCAGCTCTTCCATCGACAGAGCCTGCATTTGCGGCTCCAGATCGTTAATGGCGGCGATGATCGGGCGCAGTTTCTTGATTTCGCGCCCGTGCTTGGTACCGAAAATTTTCTCTAGCGTCTTCTCAAACATTTCAGCCTCTCATCCGATCGCTGCGCATACACTTATGGCCGCGGTTTCGCGATCCGGTCAGCAGCGGAGGAGACTACGCTGGTGTTGCCGTTCGATGCGGTTGACCGCCGCAAGACTGGCGACCAGAACAAGAGATCCGGAAAGCCGCGCCGCCGCTAGCGCCTTCAGCGCCAGAAAAGAGTGCGCGGCGTAAGTGACGGCCGGCGCGGAAGAGACTGCTTCGGCCGCGTGGACCAGGATCGGAACGACGGCCCGCCAGACGCGCATGGCATGATGGGCGTCCGGCGGCGGCGCGGTCTGCGCGCAGCAATAGGCGGCAAGAGCCGTCAGGCCCGCGAGCAGAAGTCGTCCGAGTCGCATGAAATGGTCGCCACTAACAGTCTAACATTTGCGCCATTGCCCGCAGGCGGGATTTGCGCCTTACTTCAGGGCGACGGGATGCAACTGCCGGGCTTTTAACATCTCCGTGCGAACCGGATGCCGCGAATGATGCCCGGTTTCGATCTGGGGGCGCAGCGTGGAGGTCACGGCGGCGGAGCCGACCGGAATCAGAGCCGTAAACGAGTCCGAATCCGGCCCGACGATTTCGAGCACATTGTCTCCGGAAGTGATGCCGCTCGGGATCGTGAAATTGATCTGCGCCAGTCCGGCAACCTCGGCCGGCGCCAGCCCGACATACGAAGTGGTGGCCTGCAAGCCGCTGGCGCCGCTCGCCGAGGTGGAACTCAGATACACGCTAATCGTATTGATGGGACCGGCCGTGGGATTGGTGGGACCCGGAGCGCCGTTGTTCACCGTTGGGGTGACCGCCCCGATTCCGGTCAGAAAAACCGCGATGGTCTCGCCCACCTGCGCCGGATTCGACGGCGAAACCACCTGCCCATTGGCGTGGATCGCGGCGGCGTAGTACATGTTGTCGGAGCCCTTGCCGAGCTGCGGCAGAAGGAATGGTCCGGGCGCCGTGTAGCCGACGAAAGCGCTGATGGTGTTCGACATCTTGCCCTGGTTGATCAATTGAATATCGGCGATGCCGGGCGATGCGGTTTGATACGGCACGACGAAAGTGACGCAAGGGTAGGGCCCGCACTCGTTCACCGCCAAAACCGGCGCCTGAACGCCGTTCACGGTGATCTGCGTGTTGTCGAGCGTGGTGGAAAGAGTCAGGCTGGCGCTTTCCTGCGCGCCGTTGGCGAGGGTCGAACCCTGCATGCCGTAAATCGTGAGCAATTCTCCGGGAGCGATGCGCGAGGTGAAGGGAATATTGCTGCCGGTATTGACCAGTCCGGTCGGGTCGAGCGACAGCCCGGCGCCGGTGAACGTCGGTCCGGCGATCGCGGCGCTGATTCCAAGTCCCGGAAAGTAGCCCAAGCCCACGCGATACTGCCCGTTTGCGGAGTAATAGTAGTGTTGCACGCCGTCATCGCCCTGATTGCCGGTAAGCTGCACCGAGTCGGTGAACGTGAAATCGTAGGGGATCACATTGCCGTTGCTATCGGTGACGCCCTGGGAATTGACGCGCTGCTGCGCCACGGAATTGGCCTTGAACGCCGAAAAATACGAATCCTGGTAGCCGACCAGGTACTGCGACGAGGGCGCCGACAGGGACATGTCCAGGCCGGCCTGATAATAGAGACCGTTATATTGGGTGGAGGTGCCGGTCTTCACCCCGACGAAAAAATCCCAGCCGAACGGCTCGCCACCGAAGATGAAATTCCCGTCCTGGGTGATATAAAGATAGTGCTGTCCGGCGACCAGAGCGGTTAATCCGACATTATTCACATTATTGTTGAAATTGATGTTCGCCGCGCCGTTCTGGAAAATATATTTGGCGTTGCCGATGTTTTGCTGCGTCGCCGATCCGCCGTTCATGCCGATGTAGCCGACCGTTTTCGACACATTGAAGTTTCCGTTGCCGTCCGCCGTCCCCAGGATGGCATAGTCAAGCGCATAGGCGACGCCTTCGGTGGCGCCAAGCCCGGGAGCATCGATGCCGGCGATCGCGTACGATCCTGAAAACGTCGATGCCGTGGCCGCGCTCACCGGCGCGGCAATGAGCAGATCGTTATAAAAATTCGCGTTTTCGGTCGCCGAGCCCATGAAAATGCCGTTGGAAACCAGCCCGTAGATCTGATCCGGAGTGGTGAGCGTGACGCCCAGCACCTGGGCGATGTACTGGGTGAGCGGGCTGTCCATGAATCCGTAGCCGCTGGCGGAGATGGAATACGTCCCGTTGACGCTGAAACTGGCAGAGGAGTTCGAGTAGGCGTCGTACACGGTCGCGTTGGTGACGGTGTAATGGCCGTTGCCGTCGAAGGTGATGGTGTTGTACGCGGTGAGGGCGTCGCCCAGATCTCCGTATTGATCGCCCGGGAACCACACCACGTGGCGGAAGTAGTAGGTTCCCTTGAGCAGGCCGTCGCCGCTGCTGTCCCAACTCTGCGCCAGGCAGGCGGGCGCGATCCCCAAGGCAAAAAGAGCGAAGAAATATTTGTAGGTCCCCACGCTTCTCTGGACGTACCGCGACGAGAGTTGTTGACGAAGATTTTTGCGCGGCATCTCACAAATTAGCATGACTGCGGCCGCCGCAACTTCTTCATGCCAGCCGGGTTTAAGAAAAAAAGCAAAACGGACGCGCGTGCGCGGCATTGTCCTGATCCGCTACCATCCCGTCTTATGGGACCTCTTCCCGAGGCGCTTCGCGGCGCCCGCCTGCTGAGCGCGCCCGCCTGGAACAAGGGCACGGCATTCACCGAGCAAGAACGCAACCGGTTCGGCCTGCATGGCTTGCTGCCGCCCTACGTCGAAACGCTGGAGGCGCAGGTGGCGCGCGCCTACGCCGCATATCTCGCCTATGAAAAGCCGCTCAATCGCCACATTTATCTGCGCCAGCTCCAGGACAATAACGAGGTTCTTTTCTACCGGCTGCTGCTCGATCACATTGCCGAGACGATGCCGATCGTCTACACGCCGACGGTGGCCGAAGCGTGCCGGCACTTCAGCCAGATCTATCGCCGGCCGCGCGGCCTGTTCATTTCTTATCCGCTGCGCGATCGCATCCCGGAGCTGCTGCGCAACCGCCCGCATCCGGAGGTCGACGTCATCTGCGTGACCGACGGCGAGCGCATTCTCGGAATCGGGGATCAGGGCGTCGGCGGGCTCGCCATCCCCATCGGCAAGTTGTCGCTTTATTCGCTGATCGGCGGCATTCATCCGGCGCGCACCTTGCCGGTGGTGCTCGATGTTGGGACCAACAATGAAGAGGTGCTGCGCGATCCGACCTATCTCGGCTGGCATCACGAGCGCATTTGCGGCGCCGAGTATGACGACTTCATCGAATGTTTCGTGCAGGCGGTGAAACAGGAACTTCCCGGGGCGTGCCTGCAATGGGAGGATTTTTCGCAGCCGCACGCGCGCTCCATTCTCGATCGCTACCGCACCAGGCTGCTGACGTTCAACGACGATATCCAGGGCACGGGAGCGGTGGCGCTGGGCGCGATTCTGGCGGCGGCGAAAGTCACCGGCCGGCCCATGCGGGAGCAGAAAATCGTGTTCCTCGGCGCCGGATCGGCCAGCATCGGCGTGGCCGACTATTTGCGCGCGGCGATGATCGAAGACGGTCTGGCGGATGGCGAAGCGCGCCGCCGCTTTTGGATTCTCGATAAAGAAGGCTTGCTGGTGGAATCGCGCGCGGACCTGAGGCCGGAGCAGCGTATTTACGCGCGCTCGGAAATGACCGGCGACGGGACGCTGGGCGGCGTAATCGGCGCCATCGACGCAACGATCCTGATCGGGCTGTCGACGGTGCGCGGCGCGTTCACCGAACCGATCGTGCGGGAAATGGCGCGCAAAGTGGAGCGTCCGATCATTCTGCCTTTGTCGAATCCGACGGAGCGATCGGAGGCGACGGCGGCGGAGCTGATTCATTGGACCGGCGGCCGCGCGCTGGTTGCCACCGGATCGCCGTTTGCGGCGGTCGATTACGGGGGCCACGCCCTGGCCATCGCGCAGTGCAACAACGTTTATATTTTTCCGGCAATGGGCCTGGGCGCGGTGGCGGCGCGGCCGCGGCGCATCACCGATTCGATGTTTCTGGCGGCGGCGCGAGCGCTCGCCGCAAGTTCGCCGGCGCTGAAAGACCCCTCCGCGCCGCTGCTTCCGGCGTTGCAAGATCTGCGTGAGGTAAGCCGCGAAATCGCGTACGCGGTGGGATGCGACGCGCAGCGCGGCGGCCACGCTCCGCGCTGCCCGCCGGAATCGCTGATGCAGTCGGTCACGGCGGCGCAGTGGACGCCGGCGTATCCGGAATTTTAGGATCGCGCGGCAAATCCGGCGACGCGGCTGCTAACCTGAACTCATGCGTCTTTCCGTATTTGTGCTGGCCGTAGCGATGGCTGCCTGCGCCTCGAAGCCCGAAGGCGAGGCTTTTCTCGACAAGGCGGCGAAGGAGCCCGGCGCCGTCCGCACCGCCAGCGGCCTCATCTACCGCGAGCTTCGCCCCGGCAGCGGACCGTCGCCGCGCGCGACCGACGTCGTGACCGTCAACTATCGCGGCACGCTGACCGACGGCACCGAGTTCGACAGTTCCTATAAGCGCAACCAGCCGGCGCAATTTCCCTTGAGCCAGGTGATCCCCTGCTGGACCGAAGGAGTGCAGAGGATGAAGGTCGGAGGCAAGTCGCAACTGGTGTGCCCGGCATCGATCGCCTACGGCGAGGCGGGCAGCCCTCCGGTGATTCCGGGCGGAGCGACGCTGGTTTTCGATATCGAATTGTTGAATATAGGGCAGTAATACCGCCGGAAAATTCCGAATTTAAATCCGGCCCGCTCCCGCCGATGAGAACAGTAGCGGCTCTTCCAAAGCCGCGGGAGTTTCCGTGAAAAAGATTTTTACACTCGCAGCGGTGGTGTGTTCCTTTGCTTCCGCGCAGTCGGCCAGCGGCCTGACGGCCAGCCCGGCGGCGCTGAGCTTCACTTATCAGACCGGCGCGGCTTCGCTGCCCGCCGCCCAGACGCTGACGATCACTCCAACGCCAAATACGCTCAACTTCAGCATCACGGTTTCCGGCTCGCCGTACAATGCCGCGTGGCTGCTGGTTTCCGCCTCGAGCGGGACCGGGCCAACATCGCTCAAAGTGGAGGTGAATCCGACCGGGCTCGCGGCGGGAAATTACGCGGCCACCATCACGGCGACGGCGGTCAGCGGGACACAGACCTATACGGCTTCGACGGCGGTGAATCTCTCGGTGGCCAGCGCGGCGGCGACGCTGGCGGCGACGCCTTCGAGCCTCAATTTCAGTTACACCACCGGCGACCCGATTCCCAGCGCATCGCTCAGCAGCTCCTTCATTCTGTCGAGCAACGGCGCGCCGCTTTCGGCGACGCTCAGCGTTTCCGGCGCCACGTGGCTGAGCGCGACGCCCAGCGGAAATATTTCGCTGATCGGGCTGCTGAACACGGTCACGGTCACCGTGAATCCTACCGGCCTTGCGCCGAAGGTGTACACCGGGACGATTAAGATCAGCGCTCCCGCGGCGACGAATAAAACACTCACGCTCACCGTGACGCTGACGGTAAACGCGGCCGTCCCGGCGATCACATCCACATGGCCGGCGGGGGCGATTCAAAACTCGGCGCAAACCATCGCGACGATTAACGGCAGCGGGTTTTTTTCGAACTCGACCGTGGCGGCCACCGGCTTTACGCCTGCTTCGACCATTACGGTGACCGACGGAAGCAGCACCACGAGCCAGACATTTTTCATCCCGGTCTACGGCTCCACGTCGAACGAACTTCGCCTTGCGGTCGCGTCGCCGTTGCCATCCGGTTCGGTGGGGACGGCGTATTCGCAGAGTCTCGCGGCGGCGGGCGGAACGCCGCCCTACAGCTATTCGCTTCTGGCCGGAACCATGCCCGCCGGATTATCGATCACGAGCGGCGCGATCAGCGGCACTCCCTCCAATGCGGGGACATTTATCTTCACCATTCAGGTCACCGACAGCTCCACGCGGCCGATCAGCGCCTACAGCCAGGTCCAGTTAACGATCGATCCGGCGAGCGCTTCCGCATTGACCATCGAAATTGCCGCCGCGCCGCTTCCGATCGGCACGATCGGCTCGGCGTACGGTCCGGTGGCGCTGACCGCGGCGCATGGCGCCGGCGCGCTGACCTGGTCGGCGACGAATCTTCCGCCGGGCCTGACACTGAGCGCATCCGGCGTGCTGAGCGGCACTCCTTCGACGGATGGAAGCGCGGGCGCGATTTCGGCCGGGATCGTAAGCAACGGTTCGCTGCTGGCCACGATTCCGGCATCCGATATGACTGCGGCCGGAATTTTGCGGATGGCCGTGACCACTCCGGCGCCGGGCGGGGGCACCTCGAACGAGGCGCAGTTTCAAATTTACGGGCCGAATCCGCAGATCACCGCGGTGGTGAATTCGGCCAGCTACGCGCAGGGCACGCTCGCCCCCGGCGACATGGTGGCGATTTTCGGCGTGGGCCTCGGCCCCTCATCGCTGACGATTTTCGATCCGAGCACTCCGCCGATCCCAACGTCGCTGCCGGCCGCGGCGCCATCCACCTCGGTGACGATCAATGGTGTCGCCGCGCCGGTCCTTTATACCAGCTCGAGTGTTGTCGGGGTGATCGTCCCGTACACGATCAGCGGGGTTACCGCGCAAGTGGTGGTAACCTATGGCGGGCTGGCTTCGCAGCCGTTCACGGTGGCGGTCGCCGCGGCCGATCCGGGAGTTTTTTCGCTCGCATCCTCAGGCGAGGGCCAAGGCGCGATTCTCAACTTTGATTCGTCCACGGGCAACTTCAGCATCAACGGCCCGTCGAATCCGGCCGCTTCAGGATCGACGGTGGTCATTTATATCACCGGCGCGGGCGCGACCACATCGAACGTCGATAATCAACTGATCCCCGCTTCGCCCGCCGTTACGCCGGTGCTCACCCCGACCGTTTCGATCGGGGGGCAAGGCGCGGTGGTGCAAGCGGCGCAGGCTCCGCCAGGATCGGCGCCGGGCCTGATCCAACTGAACGTCACCGTGCCGTCCGGCCTGAAGGCGAATCCGGCGGCGCCGGTAGTGGTGACGGTCGGCGGCGTTCCGAGCCAGTCCGGCCTGACGATGGCGGTGAAGTAAGTAGCGGGAACGATCGGCCAGGCGTTTCCAAAGCGGTCATTTTTTGAGAGACTACTCCCAGGACGATATAGCGAGCGGCCGGCACAAGGCGCGTCTCGCCTGGACTGATGGAGGTTCTCCCGATGAAGCGAACGATTGTCGTGCTGCTTCAGGCCGGCGTGCTGCTGTTGCGCGCTCAAACGCCCGCGCCGCGATGGACGCCGCCGCGCACGCCCGACGGCCATCCCGATCTGCAAGGCACTTGGACCAATTCGACGCTCACGCCGTTGGAACGCCCGGCCGAATTCGCCGGTAAGGCTGTCCTCACCGACGCCGAAGCGCAGGCTTACGAAAAGCGCATTCTCGAACAATCCAATCGCGACCGCCGCGACGGCGGCCCCGAAGCCGACGTCGGCCGCGCCTACAACGAGCTGTTTTTCGACCGCAGCGGGGGGATGGTCAAGATCAATGGCCAAGTCCACACCTCCATCGTGGTCGATCCGCCGGATGGCCGTATTCCGCCGCTCACGCCCGAAGCCCGGGCCCGCATCGAGCGCGATCGCGCCTACGCCCGCCAGCATCCCGCCGATCAAGCCTCGGACCGGTCGCTCACCGAGCGCTGCCTGTTCTGGGCCACCGCGGGTCCGCCGATGCTGCCGGGCCCTTACAACAATCTTTATCAGATCTATCAGACGGGCGATAATGTGCTGATCGAAAGCGAAATGATCCACGAATCGCGCATTATTCCGATGGATGGCCGCCCGCATTTGGGGCCGGCGATTCGCCGTTGGACCGGCGATCCGCGCGGCCACTGGGAGGGCGATACGCTGGTGATCGAGACCACGAATTTCAACGACAAGACGAAATTTCACGGCGCGAGCGAAAATCTCAAAGTGACCGAGCGGCTGGCGCGCGTCGCTCCCGATCAGATTGTGTATCGCTTCACGATCGACGATCCGAGCACGTTCACCAAGCCCTGGACGGGCGAGCTGACGCTCGCCGCGACCGATGAGCGGATCTTCGAGTACGCCTGTCACGAGGGCAATCAGGCGCTGATCGATATCCTGGCGGGCGCAAGAGCGCAAGAAAAAAAGAAATGACGCGCGGACCGCTTAGGCGTGCATGTCCTTGCCGCTGATCTGGAGGTCGAAGCCGTCCGGGTCGAGAATATGGAAGCTGTTTTCCGTGTCCGGGCGATACTCCATGGGCTGAAGCGGCGAGAATTGGCCGCGCTGGCCCTGGTGCAGTTTGTAGCCGCGGCGCTTGAGTTCTTCCTCCACCTGATCCTTGTTCCAGTTTTCGATGGTGTAGGCGATGTGATCGACCTTGGGCGTTTGCCGGGCGGCGCCGTCTCCGCTTCGCGCCCGCGGCGTGCGCGGCAGCAGAAAAGTTTCGCCGAAGGCCATGTAGCATTGGCTGCCGTTGTCCTGGGAAACCTTCATGCCCAGTAAATCCGCGTAGAAATCGCGCGTTTTGGCATAGTCGGCCACCTGATAGGAAATGTGATTCACGGCCGTGGCCTTAAATCCCTTGCCGCCGTCGGCCGCCGCCGCCGGACCCGCGACCGCTGCGGCCACCGCCAGGCTCTTGACCAACTGTCGCCGATTCATCTTTCCGTTTTCGAAATCGTGAAGGAGCTGTTCGATGATGTGTTCCATATCGTGAGCCAGTCTACGCGACGCCGCATCACGAGTCAATCGGCGGCCCAGCGAGGAATTTTTCTTGACACGGCGGTACTTCGGAATTAAACTGCCTTCAATTGCTGTTCATCGAAGGGTAACAAGGGCGGAATTAAGCCTGCGTGGAAATCTGGGGAAAGGGGAAGCTGCATGCAGAACAGCTGTGCGTCTAAGCGGCTGCTTATTTGTGGAGTGTTTTTTCTTTTCGGGGCCGCCGTGCCGGTTTGGCCGCAAACCGCCGCCACGGGCGCCGTTTCGGGGTTGGTCACCGATCAGCAGGGGGCTGCGGTGCCGCAAGTTGAGGTGACGCTCACCAATCCGGCCACGAACGGTACATTAAGGGCCATTACAAACGACGCGGGCCGCTATATTTTTCCAAGCGTTCCGCCGGCGGTCTACAACGTCAGTTTTAGTAAACAGGGATTCAATCTCCGGCGGATCGATTCGCAAAACGTGCAGGTCGGGCAGATGCTCACAATCGATGCGCAGATGCAGGTCGGTTCGCTGACGACGGTTGTCGAGGTGTCGGAAACGCCGGGCGCGGAATTGCAAACCGTGAACGCCACCGTCGGCACGACGGTCAATGCGCAATCGATCATCAGTCTGCCGATCTTTGGCGCGGATGCCTCCAGCCTCGCCTTGATTCAGCCCGGCGTCACGCCGGAGGGCGCGGTCGCCGGAGCCATGTATGACCAGAACACATTCCAGCTTGACGGCGGCAATAATTCCAATGACATGGACGGCAGCATGAGGGATTACACCGGCAGCTATGGGCACAATTCGTTCGGCGGATACTCCGCTCCGCCGAGTGGCGTGCTGCCCACGCCGCCCGATACCGTCGAAGAGTTTAAGGTCAACACCGCGGGGCAGACGGCGGATTTCAACGGCTCAAGCGGCGCGCAGATTCAGATGGTGACCAAGCGTGGCACCAACGATTTTCACGGCACCGGCTACTGGTACTACCACTCCAGCGACGTGGGCGGCGCCAACACCTGGGACAACAATCATACACCGAGCGGCAACCTCGGCTACACGCCCATTCCAATCGCGCACGACAACCGCTACGGTTTTACCATCGGCGGTCCCATGCTGCCCAAATTTCTGGGTGGCAAGACGTATTTCTTTTTCGGCTGGGAAGGCTTCAATTATCCGCAGTCGGCGATTATCACCCGCCAGGTGCCCACCGATACGCTTAAAGCCGGCGTGATTCAGATCAACGAAGGCGGCAATTGGACGCCCTTCAACCTGAATCCGGGTCCGGTGACAGTCAATGGCGTCACCTATCAGCCCGCGCAGTGCGGGGGCGGTCCGTGCGATCCGCGCGGGATCGGCTTGAACCCTGTGGTTCAGCAGCTTTGGAGCAAGTATGAGCCGGAGCCGAACAGCGCCAACGCCGGCGATAATCACAACATCGCTGGATTTCAAGGCCAGGTTTCGCTGCCGGAAAAAACCAAGTTTCTGGTTGGCCGCATCGATCACGACTTCAGCGAAAAATGGCGTTTCATGGCCAGCTACCGCTATTACGGCCTGACGCAGTTGACGACGAATCAGGTCGATATCGGCGGCGCCCTGCCCGGCGACAAATTCGGCGTTCCCGCGGCTCGCGCTCCGCGCCCGCAGAAACCGGATTTTCTGGTGGGCGGCCTGACCACCAATATCACCCCAACCATGACCAATGACTTCCGGGTGAGCTACACCAGGATCTGGTGGCAGTGGGCCAGCTCCGCGGCTCCGCCCCAGCTTCCCGGCCTCGGCGGCGCGCTCGAAATCGGCGGAGAAACCGCCAATGCGCTGATTCCCTACAACGTGAACAATCAAAATACGCGGCAGCGCTTCTGGGATGGCCACGATTATATGTTCAAGGACGACGTGACCAAAATCTGGGGAAACCACGTTATCAATTTTGGCGGAACTTTCCAGCGTAACTGGGATTATCACGAGCGCAACGACAACGGCCAGGGCATCAACACCTCGCCGGTGTATCAGATTGGCAACCAGGTGGCGGGCACCGCCTACACCTCGGCGACCCAGGCCATCGGCCTGCCAAGCAATCAGGTCAACAACTGGAACAAGTATTACTCCTATGTGCTCGGCATTGTCGACCAGCCGCAGCAGTTGTTCACGCGAACCGGCGCCAATCTGACGCTGAATCCGCCCGGAACGCCCATGTTCGATCAGGACACCATCGACTTCTACAACGTCTATATCACCGATTCCTGGCACATCAAACCGTCCATTACTTTGACTTACGGCCTCGGCTATCAGATCGAGATGCCGCCGGTCGAGGCGAACGGCAAGCAGGTGGAGTTGGTGGACACTTCCGGCAAGCCGGTCAGCTTCGACGCCTACTTCAAGACCAAGGCATCGATGGCGTTGCAGGGCCAGGTTTACAACCCGACGCTTGGATTTTCCACCATCGGCAACGTGTCCGATGCGAGCCACAAATATCCGTTCAATCCGTTCTACGGCGGCGTGAGCCCGCGCGTCGCGATCGCCTGGAATCCGAAGTACTCCGATGGCCTCCTCGGTAAGGCGCTGGGCGACGGCAAGACCGTATTTCGCGCCGGGTACGGCCAGATTTACAGCCGTCTGAACGGAGTCGGGCTGGTGCTGCTACCGCTGCTGGGCGTGGGACTGGGGCAGCCGATCGCTTGCGTTGGCGCGAACATCCAGAGCCAATGTCTGGGCACGGGCGGTGTGACCCCGGCGACGGCCTTCCGCATCGGCAAGGATGGATTAGTCGCTCCGATTCCGGCGCCGAGCCAGACGCTGTCGCAGCCGATTATCACCGGGGCGGGCAGCGTGGCCGCGGCCGGCGCGGTCAGCGTGCTCGATCCAACCTTCCGGCCGGCGGCTACCTACAACTACAACTTCAGCATCCAGCGCGAGCTTTCGCACGCCATGCTGTTCGAGGTCGGCTACATCGGCCGCGATATCACGCATGAGTTTCAGCAACGGGATATCAACGCGGTGCCGACCATGATGACGCTGAACGGCCAGAGCTTCGCGCAAGCCTTCGCGCAGACCTATTTCGCGGTCACCGCCAACCGCACTCCCGCGCCGCAGCCTTTCTTCGAGGCGGCCCTGGGCGGACCCAATTCGTCGTTTTGCGCCGGCGCCGCAAGCTGCACCGCCGCGATCGCGGCCAACCCCAGCATGAACAGCTTCATCAGTCTGACGCAGGTTTTCCAGCTATGGTCGGCGTTGGAGCAGTCCGGATCCTGGAAGCTGGGACGCACGATCCCCAGCAGCGTGGGGCCGGGGTTCCCCGCCGGCCAGGCGGTCGGCATCAATGCCGATGACAGCTCGGGTTCCGGGAACTATAACGCGCTCTACACGACCTTCACGATGCGGGATAAGAAGGGGATCACCACCACTTCCAACTTTACCTGGGGACGCGCGCTTGGCACCGGCGCCGCCTCTCAAGCCACTTCGGGCTTCACCGCTCTGAATCCTTATAACGTCCGCCAGTCAATGTACGGACCTCAGTTCTACGATTACAAGTTCACCTACACCCAGAGCTTTCTTTATTCCGAGCCGTTTTTTAAGAGCAATCACGGCATCTTGGGATACGCCCTCGGCGGATGGCGGTTCGGCGCGATCCTGACCGCCCGCAGCGGCGCGCCGCTGCCGGTGGGAAATTCGAGCGGCGACGGCTTCAGCGAGGCGTTCGGGGAAAGCCAGAACTCTTCGACCTGCCTGATTTGCAACTTTGGCCAGGACCCTGCCGTGCCTGCGGCGCCCTACACCGGAGGCAACTCGGCGCACTATAACACGAATATCCCCAACAGCAGCTCCGGCGCGGGCGTCAACAGCAACAGCGCAAACGGGGGGAACAACATCAATATGTTCGCCAACCCCAGCACGATCTACGGCGAGTTCCGCAACTGCGTTCTCGGCTACGATACCAACTGCGCCCCCAACGGCGGAATTCGCGGGCTGCCGCAGTGGAACATGGATGGCAACATCGCCAAGGACTTCCGCGTGTTCAAGGAGCGCGCCTATCTGACCTTGTCCTTCATGTTCACCAACATTTTCAATCATGTGGTTTTGAACGATCCCTACCTGGATTTGAGCGACCCGGCCGACTTCGGGGTCCTGGGCAGTAACAACCCGGTCGGCGGCCAACTGAACGGCCCGCGGCAGATTACGTTTAATCTCCGCGCCCGCTTCTGAGGCGAAAACCGGACCATCGGGACAGGCGGGCAGCCTATCCCGATGGTGCGTTTAAAATTCCAGCCGCGCGCCGAACATGATCCAGCGGCTGCTGGCCTGACGATTGGCCGGAACCAGGGTGCTGGAGATCACGCCAAAATTGGCGACGCTTGCGCCGGTCAGTGGCAGACTCGGGCTGGCGAAGTTGGGATGGTTGAACATGTTGTAAAAATCGAAAGATAGCAAAAGGTTAACCTTCTCGCGGATCGGAAAGCGCCTACCGACGGAAGAATCGACGTTCCAGAACGGGAGTCCGAACAGCGGATGGCCGTAGCCGTCGATGTTCTGGCTGAGTTGCACGTAGCCAAACTGTTGGTAGGCGGCCTGTGGATTGGAAAAGAGGTTAAGCCCGCTGCCGCCGTTCGCCGGATTTCCCGCAGTTCCTATCCCGCCCGATCCGGCGACATTCGAATTCAGCCCGGTGCCGATCGAGCTGGCCGGTACCAGAGGCACGGCGGGCGTGCTGAAATTGCCGCGCTGCCCACCGCCCCAAACCTGGCTGCCCTCGACGACGTATAGCGGGGGGCCGCTCAAAGCGGTGACAATACCGGATACGTACCATCCGCCCAGAGCATAGCTTAGCGGCCGGGGCAGGGAACGGTAGCCGCGCGGCAGGTTATAGACGAACAGCGCATTGAAGGTCTGCAAGTGATAAAACTTGGAAGGTCCGTAGTCGACGCCGGGCTCCATCGGATTCGGCAGCGTGGCGGAGTCGTTTTGCACGCCTTGATCGGTATCGAGCGAACGGGCCAGGGTGTAGTTCACATCGAAGGTGAAATTTTTCCCGGCGCGGCGCAGCGTGAGCACCAGAGCGTTGTAATTGGACCATCCTTCGTTGACCACTTCGAGAAACTCGTTGACCTGAGTCTCGTCGTATTGCGGCAAGCCGAGCTGGGAACGGAGAAAATTCAGTCCAGGCGTGCTGGCGCTGGTGGAATCGAACAGACTGGATACGGAACCCAGGGTGAAGTAGGAAGCGTCGTGGCTGGCCAGGTATGCGGTGGTGGATGCCGCGCCGTTTTTCACGCCGATCCCCGGCAATTGATTTTCAAACCACGGCTGCACGGGGACGGCCGATCCGGCGCGCAGGGCATTGGCCACGGCGTCGTAGGCTTGCGCGAACGTCTGGCCCGAGGCGCTGTCCTTGAACATATACGGATTCGCGCCGAGCCCCACGTTGGAGAACAGATTTCGGCCATAACGCCCCGTCCAGCCTAGCTCCAGGAACGTGCCCTTTCCGAGGTTGCGCTGGATTGTGAAGTCTGCTGTGTAGACGCGTGGATTTTTAATCGCCGAATCCAATCCGAAGGAGACCAGCTCGCTGTAGTTACCGGCGGGAACATAGGGAGAACTGATGGTCTTGGGGGCGGTGGGCAGCGGGATCGGGCCATCCTGGCCGATACGGAACGCGCTCAGCGCCGGATTGGAGTCGCCGGGCGCGCAACCGGGTCCGCCGGTTGCGGTAGCGTTGCAGGGCTGCAAGGCGGTGGTGATGCTGGAACTAAAGCCAGCGGTCAAGCCGGGTGTCACCACGCTGTCTTCGGAAGTGAGGCGGCTGTAGAAGATCCCGAATCCGCCGCGCAGCACGGTTTTGTTGGCGCCGAGAATCTTTCCGAGCAAGCCGCTGGAATAATTGGGGCTCCAGGCCGCGGCGGCGCGCGGCGCGACATCGCCCCAGTCGGTGTTGTACACGGCGGACCGCCCGGAGAGAGCGACGGGTTCGAATCCGATCGGCGGATTGTAAATCTGGCCCCGGTTTGCCGCCGCGAATTTCTGTTGCAGATACGACTTGGCCGAGATCACCTGTCCCGTGGCGGTATTGACGACCAAAGCTTCCTCCTGATTGGAAAACGTGTACGGTGTCTGAAAGCTGTAAGCCAAGCCGTAGTTCAGGGTAAGCGTGGGGCGGATACGCCAGGTGTCCTGCGCGTAGTACGAAGAGAAATATCCGCTGGCGTCCATGTAGATGGCGGTGCCGAAGGGCTGCGACTGCAACTGTCCGTTGCGAACCAGCAGCACGTTGTTATCGTTCATCAGGCCGAGTTCGGTGGTGTAAAGTGAATCCCAGGTCGCCACGGCGGATGAGGGGAGGCACTGGGCCGCCACGGCGCCGGCGCAGGTCGGCGGACGATCCGCGGGCGGAATCACCAGGAACGAGGAATCGGCGGTTTCCGTGGCATTGAGCGAATTGACCGATCCGCCGACTTTGCCGGTGTGCAGGTGATACTGGGGGATACTCTGGAAGTTTCCGCCAAATTGGAACAGATGCGTTCCTTTGTTCCAACTGACGTCGTCGACAAGCTGATCGTTTACGTTGCGGTTAAACTGGGTGCGCACCGTGTTGCTCATGTAAATCGGCGCGTTGATGACGTTTGGAGTGACCGCGATGTAGCCATCGGCGGTGCTGGTGCCGGGCAGCGCCAGCTCGGTGGCGATCGAGGATAGTTGCGGGCGCAAGCCGCCATTGCGGTTGCGGACGTCGCCGAAACGAATCGTGTTGACGATGTTCGGCGTGATCTGACCGGTGACGTTGGCGATGGCCGCGCTGGTCCAGGCCGGTGTGAAATCGTCGTTGATCACGTCCGCCGGATTGCGCATGTCAATAACCAGCGGCGAGGGATTATACGAAAGATCGCGCGAATAGCTGAAGCTCCCGTTGAAATGCCATTTATCGGTGATGTTGTGATCCAGCCGGAACGTGCCGAAATCGTCGGTAAGCGGGGACCGCACGTTGGCGGTGAAACCGGTGGTATTCAAATTATCGACGCCGGACACGTTGGGATTGTTGCCCGCCGGCTCCAGGGCGAACATCGCCCTCATGGTTGGGCTCAATCCGAGGCCGCGCGGATCGCAGGCGCCGCCACCGGCCGGGCCGCACGCGGTCGAGTTCAGCAGATTGTAGGAATCGATGTTGCCGGCCGCGTCCTTGAAGCGCAGAATCCCCTGCTTCATGGAAGCGGTTGGCACGATGGAGTTGACCTGAAACGTCTCCGGATAACGCCGCGCCTCGTACTCAGCAAAGAAGAAGGTTTTATTGCGGATAATCGGGCCGCCGATGCGGCCCCCGCCGCGGTTATCCTCCACTTTGGGTTTGACCAGACCCAGCCGGTTGTTATCCCAGGTGTTGGCGTTGAAGGCGCTGTTTTGCGTGTACCAGAAAAGCGAGCCGTGGAAATCGTTGGTGCCGCTTCTCTGCATCAGCGAGACCTGGCCGCCGGAACCGCGGGTGAAAGTGGCGTTGGCGTTGGCGATGGCCACGCGAAATTCGTCGGTCGCTTCGACCGATACCATCAGGACCGGGCGCGAGCCCTGGTCGGAATTGATGGTCGAATTGGTCGAGTTGTCGGTGATATCGATGCCGTCAAGGGTAAACGTGGTCTGATCGTTTAACGCACCGGAGATGGAGCCGCCGCTGTCGCTGCCGGTTTGCGGGGTGGTTCCCGGTTGCAGCAGCAGGAGCTCCTGGGCTTGGCGCAGCCTCGTCGGCAGGCGCAGCAGCGGCTCGGTTCCGATCACGTCGCCGACAGTCGAATCGGCGCGCTGCAAATCGACCTGCGCGGCGGAGGCGCTCACCTCGACGGTAGAGTTAACCTCGCCCACCTCCATTTTGAAGTTCACCGTGGTGCTGGCGTTTACCTGCACGGTAACGTCATTGACCACCGTGGTGCGGAAACCGGCGGCGTGTGCGCTTGCGGTGTAGTTGCCGGGCGGGACGTTGGAGACGGCGTAGGTCCCTTGGGCGCTGGTCACGGCCGTAATCTTCGCTCCGGTGTCCTTGTTGGTCAGTTCAATTTGCGCCGAGGCGATCATGGCCCCGGTGGGATCGGTCACGGTGCCCAACACCGCGCCGGTAGATGCATTTTGAGCCGTAACGAATGCTTCAAAGGCGAAAAAGAAAATGATCGCGGGAAAAATCACTCTCTTCACAAGCGTGCCCCTATGTCAGAATTCGCGAGTAGTTGAAAGTCAGTATACGATCAGCGCCGGCGGTTTTTCAACCCCGCTGCGGCGAGTCCTGGTCGCGATTTTCCTGGCGTCCGGCTTCTCGCTCACCAGGGCCGGCGGGGCGCTTACGTGCCGGTGGCGGCCAGGGTGGCGACGCCGTCGGTTAGGCGCAGACTGCCCTGGGCGAGCGCGCTGGTTCGCGGGCCGGGCAGCACGATTCCGGTGAGATTCAGCGGATCGGCGAGGGCTACGTCGATCTGCTCGCGCGCTTGGCCGGCGCGGCGGATCTGGCGGAGCAGATCGACCGCTTCCATTTTGGCGAACTGCTCGCCCACGAATCCGGCGACAAAGCGGCCGCCGCGGATTTCGCCGCGCGCCTCCATGCGCCGCAGCGTTACCAGCAGATCGCGCCAGGGGGGCGCCAGCGGCTCGCGCGCCAGCAGATCGCGGAACACGACGCCCCAGCGTTGGAGCAGTTGGCGGGCGAAAAATTCGGCGTCGATGCCGCCCGCGCCACGCTCCAGCAGCGCCCATCTTCCGGCGGCATGGCGCGGGCGCGCGAATCGTCCCCGGCCTTCGCCGCGCCGGCGTTTGGGATCGATCAGAGCGCGAAGATTTTCGAATCCGTCGGCGGTAACTCGCCCCGCGGCGGC
>JAJPHS010000158.1 GCA_021325175.1 Terriglobia bacterium | reverse complement strand
TCACGATCAGCCACGGACCCACCGCTTGCAGCCACGCTCCCCACATCACGGTGCGAAAGTGCGTCGCGGCGAATGCGAGGAGCTGATCGGTGGTGGCGCCGACCGGGGGCCCTTGATTGATTCCGAACGATTCAATCAGCATCAGAACGCCAACGATCCCGGCGGTCGCCCCGAAAATCGGCAGGGCTCTGGGAGAAAGCTGCTTCGTCATTTAACTTAACGTGCCTCCGTTCACCTTGCGATACGTATTCAAATGTGCCTGAAGTTCCGTGCACAGAGGCGGCGTTTTCAGCGCGCCGGGATCTTGACGTGGAGGCTGGAATCCGGTAATATGACAATTCGTTAACGTTTCGCTACGATTCGGCGTTAGGGTATTTCTAGAGGCTCATTTTTCCCGAAAAAAGGGCCTGCCGAAATAAATCTGATCTTCGGAGATGCCGGGAGACTCATGAAGCAGCATTACTTCGTTGTCGTTCTGGCGCATTCCCTGCACGGACGGCTTCGCCGGATTCACATCCCACATCAATCCATTTATATTGTTCTGGCTTTAGCACTCTTCGGTTCGGTCTCGCTGTTTGGGATGGTTTCCAGCTACCTCCGGATGACATGGAAGGTCGCCAATTATAATTCGCTTCGCGATGAAGTCGCCACGCTGCGCAGTAAATATCAGGAGCTTCAGCGCGAGGATAACCAGAAACAGGAGGAGCTGGCGTCGCTGCAAATCATGGCCAGCGAAGTCACCGCCGCGCTGGGCATCAAGCAGCGAATGGAAGGGGAAGACGATTTTTCAAGCGAAGGCACGCTTGCGCCGACCTACAAAGAATCGATCGAAACCTACAATTTCCTCAAATCGGCCAGCTTTTCGCGCCTGGAGCATATGTATCCGCGCTCCTGGCAGAAGAACACGATCCCCAGCCTGTGGCCGGTGAACGGAACGGTGCTGAGCCGTTTCGGCGATCGCGAGGATCCGTTCAATCCGGAAGGCGGCTCGCATTTTCACACCGGCGTGGATCTTTCCGCATCGATGGGGACGCCGGTTCACGTCGCCGCCGACGGCGTGGTGCTGACGGCGGAATACGCCGGCCGCTATGGACGAATGGTGGTGGTGGATCATGGCAAGGGGATGCAGACCCGGTACGCGCACCTTTCGCGATTTAATGTAGTGCCCGGACAGGAAGTCCGGCGCGGCGAGGTGATCGCGTTTTCGGGCAACACCGGACGCGTGACGGCGCCGCATTTGCACTTTGAAGTGCGGGTCGGCGGAAGCGCGGTGAATCCGTATCCGTATTTGTCGCGATCGGCGATGCTGCAACAGGTCCAGCCCGATCTGCCGTTCTAATACCGCCGGTAGTGTCTGGACCCGTGTGCCGTGGCTGACCACGATATTGCTCGCCACGCGGCACTATGCTGCACGATCTTCGTCTAACCATTAGCAATCGCGGCTCATTTCCCGTATCGACAAGCCTGACGGCGTGGGCAAATCTGGCACTGTTCTTGCACATCGCACAGTCGGGATGTCGTTATCGCACAGATGCCTGATTTACTTCATTGCATTGATGCCGGTTTTCGGCGGCAGCGTTGATCAGACGCTGCCGTCATTCTTTTTTCGGAACGAGGATCGTTCCAAAGCGGAATTTCAGTTCATTCTGAACAGCATCAGACTGCACGCGGGTTTTGGCAGGGAATCGGTTGTGTTTTGGAACGAAAAAGGTAAGGCGGCGATTCGCTTTGTTCACGCCAGTCCGGACGCCGTGCTCGAATCGGCTTCGGCGGCCGGCGGAGTCGCCAACTTTTTGATCGGCCGAGATGCGAAACATTGGCGCACCGGCGTTGAAATGTATTCGAAGATTCGATACCGGGAGCTTTATCCCGGCATTGATGCCGAGTATTTGGCGGCGGGCGGTCGTATGAAGTCGCAATTTGTCGTATCGGCCGGCGGAGATCCGGGCCGAATCCGGATTGCGTATCCCTCTTCCGGCGTTTTGGCCATTGAGAAGGGCGGCAGTCTTGTGTATCGGCAATCGGGATTGGAGTTGCGCGAAGAGGCGCCAGAGGTCTTGCAAGGCGGCAGACGCATCGCAGGCAGGTACAGGCTTGTGGACGATCATACGGTGGGGTTCGAGATCGGCGGCTATGATCCCGGGCAGACGCTGGTGATCGACCCGGTGGTTTCTTATTGCACCTACCTGGGCGGAAGCGGATTGGGCGCGGTGACCGCCGTGGCGACGGACAGCTCCGGCAACGAGTACGTGGCCGGTTATACCGAGGCCTCGAATTTTCCGGTCAGCGGCGGGATCCAACTGTCGAACCGCGGCGGCGTGGACGCGGTTATCGCAAAGCTGAACCCCACCGGCACGGCGGTCGTTTATGCGACGTATATCGGCGGGTATGGCGATGACCGGGCCGCGGCAATCGCCGTGGATGCCGCCGGAGAAGCCATTGTCGTGGGATCTACGGCGTCAGCCAATTTTCCGCTTGCGTCGGCGATTCGCGCGACTCTTGGCGGCGGACGCGACGGGTTTGTCTTGAAGCTGAATGCCGCTGGTAACGGCCTGGTTTACAGCACCTACCTTGGCGGATCGGGTTGGGACCAGGCGACGGCGGCCGCTGTGGATTCGGCCGGTAATGCATATATAGCGGGCGATACACAGTCGAGCGATTTCCCGGTGCTCAGCGCGCCGCAGCCGGCATTGGGGGGGGCAACGGACGCGTTTGTGGCGGAATTGAATCCCACCGGAGCTGTTCTGTTCAGCACTTATCTCGGGGGGATATCGGCGGAGCATGCGGCGGGCATCGCCGTGGATTTAAGCGGCAACATCTACGTGGCGGGCGGCACCTATTCAAGCAACTTTCCGGCAACCGGCGCTGTCCAGGCCAGCAATGGGGGCGGCGAGGACGCTTTCGTCACCAAGCTTACGGCTTCGGCGTTCTTATACAGCACTTATCTGGGCGGGAGCGGCACGGACCAGGCGAACGCGATCGCAGTTGACGGCAGCGGCGATGTCTATATCGCGGGCACAACAACTTCACCGAATTTCCCGGTTACCGCGGGCGCGCTTCGGACCGCTTTCAATAATATTTCCGACGCGTTCGTTGCGAAGTTGAATGCCGGCGGGTCCAGCCTTGGGTATGCATCGTATTTGGGGGGCAGCGCCTCGAATGGCGTTTACGGAATCGCAGTCGATAGCCACGGAAATGTATATGCCGCCGGCGCGACGACCTCGTGGGACTTTCCAGTGGTGAATGCCATTCAATCGACTCTGAATGGGCTCCAAAATGCCTTTATTTCGGAGTTGAATCCCTCCGGATCGATGCTGCTGTTTTCGACGTATTACGGCGGGTCCGGAGCCGACATAGCGTACTCGATTGCGCTGGACGCCTCCAATATCTACGCGGGAGGGCAAACGAGTTCGTCAAACTTTCCGCTGGTCAGCGCACAGGAGCCTGTTTGGGGCGGGACTGCAACAGGCTGGGCGATGAAGCTGGCAAAACCTGCGTTGCGCCAGGAGGCTCCGCGGGATTTTCTGGGCAATCAACGCTCGGACGTGTTGATCTATGATCCAGTCTCGGGGACCGCCTACACCGGCTTAAGCAATGGCGACGGAACATTTAATTACGTCTACAACCTGTTCACCCCAGCCTTTGACATCTTGCTCAGCGGCGATTGGACCGGCTCGGGAAGAGCGGGCATGGTCGTTTATTCGAGCTCGACCGGCCTGGCCTACATTGGAACGAGCAATGGCAATGGAACTTTCCAATTTTCGAGCATTTTCTGGAGCCCGGGGTATAGCATGGTCGTGGCCGGTGACTGGAACGGGGACGGAAAGTCCGATATAATCCTTTACAATCCAGCGACCGGGACCATGTACACTTTGTTGAGTCAAAGCGCTTCCGGCGCTAATTTTATCTATCAATATTCTTTAATCAGCGCAAATTTCACGAATATTGCCGTCGGGGATTTCAACGGAGACGGCAATTCCGACATTTTGCTCTATCGCGCATCGGATGGACTGTGCTTTCTTGGATTGAGCAATGGAAACGGCGTTTTTCAGTATTCCGCGGTTTTTGCCAGCCCTGGATTCGACGTCGAAGTTGCTGATTTCAATGCCGACGGAAAAGCAGATGTGATTCTTTACAACGCGAAAAACGGTTCGGCGGCGGTCGGCTTGAGCACCGGGGCGGGCTTCACGTTTACGCCGCAAAGCTTTGCTCCGGGGCTGGTGGTCCGCACGGGAGACTTCAACGGCGACGGAATCGGAGATATCGTCCTGTATAACCCCTCCACAGGCGGCGTCGAACTCGGTCTTGGAATGGGCAACGGAAGCTTTACGACGTCGATGTTTTCCTCAAGCGGCGGCGCTACAAGCGTTGTTGCCCAGGACTTGAACGCGGACGGCAAGACCGACCTGCTCTTGTATAACCGTGCCAGCGGCGCGGAGTTTTCCGGGATCAGCAGCGGTTCCGGTTTCACTTTTTCCTCGTCGTTTTGGGGTTCTGGCAGGACGCTGGCCCAGTAATTCTCGAACTTGTGCTGCGAATTCTCGCTTTTCGGTTTATGAGGCAGAACGCTCGCTCCCGGCGGCATCGGCGGCGGGCGCTTCGACCGGCGCGGATCTCCATAGTTCCGACCACAGAAATTTCGCAAGGCGAATCCCGGTCGGCAGCAGTTTAAAATGCGTCGTGTTCCACGGACGTGAAGTTTCCGTAACTGGAAATTCGCAGCGCGCAAGATGCAAACGGTAGGCTCGCACGACCATCTCCAAATCAATGGTGACACCGGATTCAGAAGGGCGCATCAGGAGGAAGGCGCTGCGCGTGAATCCTTTTACTCCGTGCAGCACATCCGAGATCAAATCGCCTTCGCGGCGCCACAACAGCGACGCGATGCGCGCCAGCACGTTGATTCCCCATTTCCTGGGCCGGAAAATCTTATCGTCTTCCTCGTTGCGCCCGCCTTTGCTTACCCGGGTTGGAATCACCAATTGGTATCCCTGACGCAACTTACCGCTCATTACCTGGAGAATCTTGGGGTCCAGAGTGCCCTTTGGAAAGAAGACCAGAATATGCTCGCAGCGCGTCATTTCGACGGCATGCCAATAGGCGGCATTCAAACTTTTGCGCGGCTGCCGGTAGACGGGCACGGCGTAGCTCTCGAAAACCTCGACCGTGCCATCCGTGCTGCCGCCATCGATGGCGAAGACCTCGTCGAATTTTTTCAAATCGATGTTTGGAAGGTCATGTTCGCAGCCGGCTCGCTGATTCCAAACAACAAAACACAGGGCCACTTTCGGTTCGCGCATGAAAAATGACAAGCATAGCACGTCACGTTACGTTGCGGGCGGGCACGGGTGGTTTCTTTGTTTTCCTCGCGCCCTGCCGGGCGGCGGCGGCGAGCAGTGCAATCCCCAGAAGAAAAGAGGAGAAAAGCAGCCAAAACGCGACCGCAGCTGCCGGAATTTTGCGCTCGGTCCAGGCTCGGATCATCAGCGATTGTGGGTGCGCGAAAGGCGCGGCATCCACGGTTTTCCACGGCGGAGCATCGGGCGGAACGGCGTAAAACCAGTGATGCGCCGTGGGCCACGGCTGGGGCGCGGCGGCTCCAGAGTTTCCGTATTTCAACCAGATTTCGAACAATTTTTCATTAAAACGGATGTGATTCCAAACGGGATCGCCTTGATATGCTTCGAGCGTATCCTGCCCGGCCTGCGTCGCCACGGCTTGCAGCGATCCGTAGGCGAAAAAGGATCCGAGAAATGAAACGATAAACCCGGCCAGGATTACGCCGGCCAAAGCGAGCCGCAACCTTGCGCGGCATTCCAGGGCCGCCAAACCAAGGCACAACACCAGCGGGACGATGGCGGAGTGGAGATAACGCGGCCCCCAGGTTTCATCGGACCAATCCGTCAGCAGTGAAAATCCGCCCACCAGTCCGCCCAGAGTGAGTAGGGCGAACCACTTCACCGGCGCGTGCTGTGCAGGAATTTCGGCCAAACTTACCAGTCCGAGCAGCGTGAGAGGAGCATAAACAAGCAAGCCCTTGTTGGGCGAGCCCAGGAACGCGGCGGCGTTGAGGAAAAACGACGCCGCATCCGGGACCATCCACTGCTTCAGAAATCCCGACGTGCCTCCGATTCTGTCCCAGAAAAGCGAACGAGTGTAAGCGTTCGCCGCGAAAACCACGACGACGGCCAGCGAGCCGAGGATCCACCGCGGCCGCAACACTCTCTTTAAGACGCCGTGGTTGTTCCGCGCGTCCTCATAAATCAGGAATGCCACTGCCGGCGCGAGAAATACGCCGGTGGACTTCACCGAGATGGCGGCGGCGCAGCAGCCGTAAAACAGGATAGACCGCAGCCAGCCGCGGGTCCCATGGCACAGAGCGAGATACGCGGCCAGAAAAAGAGCGAGCGACTGCTTGGTTTCGAGCCCGATATAGGCATAGGGCCACAGCATTGTGGCAAAGCCCGCGCTTAGCGTCAGGGCCAGGCTCCATCGTGTTCTTCCGGTAACGCGCTCGATCCAGGCAAACAGGATGGCGAGTAGCAGCGCTGTACTGAAAACAGGCCCGAGGGCGAGATAACGGTCTTGCCACAGATTCTTATCGGCGGCTGCCCGGCCGAGGGTAAGAAAGGGCAGGTCAAAGAGCAGAGGCGCGACGCCATTTCTCGACCAGTCGATGGCGCCCGGGGCAGGATCGTGCCGCAGCAGGCTTATCGCGTGGGTGAGAAGCTCATCGCCGGCGCGCATCTCTTCACCGGTGTATCCCATGCCGGCCACGGCGCCGGGCGTGAGCGAGAAATAAACAAGCGTCAGGCCGGCGAATACCAGGGCCGCAAGGCGAAGCTTCTTCATCCACGCCGCGTTCCGTCGAGCGATCCGATGTGTTCGCACACGTCGACCCAGGTGTCAAGGTATTGTCCGATCCGCCGGACGTAGTTGCCGACGCCAGGCAGTCTCACGCAGCTTTCCAGATCGTCCGCGCGCGAACGCAGGGCGCGGGCAAGGCTCCGCGCGGCCGAGGAATAATCGCCGCCGCTGAGCTCGGCTGTACGCAAAAGCTCGATTAAGTGCGGCGTAACGATCATGCCCCAAATCTCGGCTCGCAGATCGGCCAGCAGATCGTGAGAATTCCGCAGGTGAGACACGACGGGGCTTCCAATCCCGATGTATTCTCCCAGATGCTGCGCACAGCGCGTCAAAAAATAACCGGACCAAATATCGCCGTAGCGGTCGAGCCGCGCGCCGGGCAGATCCTCCAGCATCCGAACGTAGTAATAGGCGGGAATGGCGCGCCGCGCGACGGATGTGTTCTGGGTGTTGATCGGCGACCAAGTGCCCAGGTCCAAGGCGATTTCACGGCGCCGCGTATCGGTCGCCTTGAGGGGAAACGCCAGGCGCGTTGCCGCGTCCACGTCGGGATCGCCGAGCCACAGTCCGGCCTTTGCGACCACGGGGATGGTTTCCATGGCGCGCGAACGCACCGAGCCGTTGCGCATCGCATGCGGAAACCCTCTGGCCACCGCGCGCGCAGGAGGATCCAGAATCAATTCATCGCAGATGTTGTACCAGCCGTTTTCGCTCTGAATCACTTCCCGCCAGACTCTGGCGCCCGTGAATTGATGGCCCGCGTAGAAGTCGCTTTCGGGGATGCAGAAGTTGTCGTCGTCGATCGACACCAGTACTTTGCAGCCCTCCTCGAGCGCGCGCAAAAATCCGATATTCCGGCGGTTGTCGGAGTTCCAGGGGATGATCGCCGCCAGGTCCGGATAGGGCTCCAACCACCGCTGCTGCGAAGCGGGATCGAGGTAGACGACATCGAGCCCGCGCTTTCTTTGCTCGGCTGCATACTCGGCCGACTGCGGCGGCGTTTTGCGATCGGCGACCACCCAGATTCGAGTGTCGCGGAGATGACCGTACCGTTCCAGGTTCTGGCGGTAAGAATCAAGAAACACGGGGACCGCGATGGTGGTCGCCACGATGTGCATGGATGGCATAAAGCGCTGATTTACGTGCTGTAAGGCGTTCCGGACGGGCCCAGGTACGCGGTTACAAATCTACCGCACTTCAGCCGCCCGGGGAGCATTCTAGAAGTATAGCAGGCCGGTACGCTTTTCTAGCTCGCCGCGCGCGGCCTGTTTTTTCCCACCAGGAGCACAAAATCCGACGGCAGCAATCCCCTTTCGATCATCGTTTCCTCCAGGCCGTTAATGCAATCGATCATGTGATCGACTTCCCGGTCATTATCCGGAAAATTCTGGACGATGCCGGAATAGAGCAGATGCTGAATCGTGCCGCCGAGGTTTTGGTGGCGCACAACATCGAAATATTGATAAAAAAGAGGCACGATTTCATCCGACCGGATTGCTTCACTTGGGCAGACCTTGATGACTTCCTCCGGCGTGCTTCTGCCCTCCAACAACTTTTCCATGCCATTCGCGTACCGGCGCAGCGGTTTGGGAATGATCGCTAACAATTGGTTGACGACCGACAACTGAAGATCGGTCCATTGAAAGCGGGGAGGACCGGCGAACTCCTCGATAATGAAATACCCGTTGGGGGTGAGCGCCTGAGCGACCTGGCTGAAGATGTGCTCCAAAGCGCTAAAGTGATGCACGCTGTGCAGAGCATAAATCAGATCGTAATGGCAGTGGGCCAGGCGGGCCGTGTTCACGTCAGTGGCGATAAAGCGGGCCCTCTGGTCCTGGCCGGGGGCGTCGAAGCGGGACTCGTCCAAATCGATTCCATCGCAGTGTTCCACCGTTCCGGCATTCAAGGTTTCGAGCAGCGCCGCGCCGCGCCCGCAGCCAAGCTCCAAGCCGTACTTTCCCGGGGCGCCGAGCTGGCGGCGGAACCAGGCTCGCCATGGCAATCCGCCGAGCAAGCCCTTCCTGAAATAATGATGCGCGATACGCGGATGGTTTAGCCAGAAGACGCGCTCGCCGGCTTTGGTCCGCCGTTCGACCTCATTCCAATGGTCCACTTCGGATTGCGTGTCTTGCGGGCGGGGCAAAGGAGAAGCGGGCCCTTTTTGCCCGTGGCCTGATTTGCGAAAAAGCTTTGACAGCTTATACACAGAAGCTACCCGGGTCAAATCTGGTCTCTTCCGACGCCGGCCGCACACCGGCCCGCGTGCGGTGCGCGATCCATCGCCTCTTCCACTTTTCCTCGAATCTTCTGCGATTTGCATCGAAGATCCGGTTGTATTCATCCGGAGGAAGTTTTGAAAACGACGCCTGGCCGAAATGATGCACGAAACAATCTTCGGCGACCACCACCCGCAAGCCGCGCTCCTTCACTTTCAGGGATAAATCGTCATCTTCGAACATGCCGATCTCGTAACGCTCGTCCAGACCGCCGAGTTCCTTGAAAACACTGTTGCGCATCAAGGCGCAGTAGAGCGGGACCACGGCGACGTCGTGCAGTTCGCCTCTGCGGGCGCGCGCGATGCTCAACGCGAACCGCTCCATTTCCTGCTGGTTTCGATAGTCGACGGTGATTTTGACTTCGTTGCCGGCGAAATTCGTTACCGGACAGATGAGTCCGATCGACGGGTCCCTTTGGAGATGCCGGAGCAAGCGCCCCAGCCAGCCTGGAGTGACCAGGGTGTCGGCATTCAGGAAAACCAGATAGTCGCCGGTGGCGAGTCCGGCCGCGACGTTGTTGGCGCCGGCGAAACCGCGATTGGAAGCAAGAGTCTCAATCCTCGTCTGCGGATGCGAAGATGCCAGCCGCCGGGCGATCAGGACCGTATCGTCGATCGAATGGTTATCCACGAGGATGACTTCGAGGTTAGGGTATTCGTTGCGGAATAAGGCGCGCAGGGCCGGTCCGATATATTCGGCGCAATTGTAGGTGACGACCAGCACGGAGATCTTCGGAAACTTGCCGCGAATCGCCGAATCGAGCGCCGCAACCCGGCTAGCCCAGGTGTTCTTGCGCGCGAAATCTATTCTGGCCTGGCGCCGCTGGGGGTCGACGTCCGCAACCGCTTCGTCGAGCTTTTGGGCGAATTCCACTGCGCCTTCCGCCAACCAGCACAACCCCGCGACGCTGTGCAACTCCTGCATCGCGGTTGCGACAACAGGCTTGCCTTGGGAGAGATATTCGTACAATTTCACCGGATCGGTTGCATGAGTGACCTGGTTCAGCTTAAAAGGAATGATGCAAACGTCGAATGCGGCCAGCAGCGAGGGCATCTGCTCGTATGGGCGGGAGCCTAAGAACCGGACGTTCGGCAATGCCTCGAGCGCGCGAATATCGCGATCGAACACTTGCCCGGCGAGGACAAAAGAATACTGCGGACGCGAACGCGCGACCTCATAGAGTAAATCGAGGTCGATCCAGTCGGCGATGGCCCCGAAATATCCGATCACCGGTTCGCCGTCGCGGCGAAGTCCCTCCAAGGGCTGCGCGCTCGAGAAGAAGTCGAAATCGGCGCCGTTCCGCGCCAGCACCGGCGCGAGCGGCGGCGTGTCGAACTTGCGGCGGAGCCGTTCCGCCGTGACCGCGAGGACATCGCATTCGCCGGCGAGCTTGCGTTCTTCCGATCGATTGAACTCGCCGAGATTCTCGAAGGTGTCCCAATCGTCCATGCAATCGTAGAGCATCACGCCGCCATGTTCCTCGCGGAGTTGCAGGGCGAGCCGCCGCCAGAACGGAAGTTGTACGAGAATGGCCGATTCGGAAACCGCAAAATCGCGATATACGGCGCGGAGGCCTTCCGCGAAACAGGCAACCGCGCCGGGAGCGAATTCTTTCAAATACAAATCCATTGCCGGCGCGCGAAGGCGAATTTCCCAAATGTTCTCGCGCAGCTTTCCGATTTGGTATGGCGCAGGCGAGTCTTGAGGAATGGTTTTTGTGGCTGTAACCCACAACACGCGATGTCCCTCGCGCGCCAACTGCGCCGCGATCTGCTGCGGACGCTGGAATCGAAAATCGAAGTCGATGATGGCCAGCACGATGACGTCATACTTTCGCGGCGGCGGCGCAATCACGTCCGGAGTTTTTACCACGGCAGGCACTGGAACGGCCAGGGGGTGAAGATATTCCTCGGGTTTTGGAAAGGCCAGTTCATAATGGTCCAGCGGCTCGCGCGGACCGAAAACCAGGCGCCACCATCCCGACCAGCCGCCCCGCACAACAAGCGTGTAAGCGCGCCGGATCGCGAGCATGATCTTCCAGGCTCGCTGCGCCCGGTATTCCCGGAGGCGGCGATCGAAGGCTTCAGAGAACCGGCTGGCCGACTCGGAAAATGAACCGACCAGCCGTTTCAGTTGCTCCTCTTGCTCTTTCGCGGACGCCTCGATCGCTGCTTTCTCGCGTAAGGAACGGTCCAGATTCTCGCGGTTTCGGAGCAACTCCGCTTGCAGCCGATCTTCTTGCTCTTTCGCGGACGCCTCGATCGCTGCTTTCTCGCGTAAGGAACGGTCCAGATTCTCGCGGTTTCGGAGCAACTCCGCTTGCAGCCGATCCTTTTCCTCCGCCGAACGCCGCAGCTCGGTTGCGGCGTTCTCGGCAAGCTTGCGCGAATCGCGCAGTTCCGCCTCAAGCGACGCGAGCTTCTCGTGAGCCCGCCGCAGCTCATCATCTTTAAGCCGGGCTTCTTGCACTGCCGCGTCGCTTCGGACGCGTTCCCGTTGCAGATCGGCTTCGGCAGCGATCCGCAATGCCAGCGTGTCGGAAAGGGACGCCGTGAGTTCCGCGACCGTGTTGTCGGAATGCACGGCTGCTTGCGGTTCGGCTCCTCCGACCGTTCCCCAGCCCGCCACAATATAGCAGGCCTGCTCCGGATTGATGACCGAGCGGTGCGCATCCAGGATCTTCTGTTGCAATGGAGAATCGATTCCCGAAAGATTGCGGATGAACATTTCCGTCCAGGTCTCTCCGAGGTAGGATTGCGCGGCGAAGCGAAGGCCCGCGGCTTCGAAGCACTGGCGAAAATCGATGATAGGGTATTCCGCGCCAAACGGCCAATTCCCGGCGGCGGCATTATGGATGCGCGAAATCCAATACCAGTAACAATGACGATTCGGCGCAAGCACGACCACATGGCGGCGGCTGCGGCTGGCCATTCCGCGCAGCAGGCGCACCTGTTGATCGAAATGATAGTGTTCGATCACGCCCGAATTGAAAACGAGATCGTATTCCGGCTCGCCGGGTCTGAAAGCATCGCCAAGAATAAAACGAGCCGGAAGACCCGCTTCCTTGAAAACACTCCGGGCCGCGTCCAGCGCGGCGCTGGAAAAGTCGAGCAAATCGACTTGGAATCGGCCGCTTTGGGCCAAAGCGAGACTTTGCCATCCCGCGCCGCAGCCAGCTTCGAGAATGCGTCCGCCGCCGGGCAGAATCCCCTGAATAAATTGAGCGAATTGCTTGCCGAATTCCAATGCCTCAAGCGGCGGGCTGGAGTTAATGGATGCGTAATACGCGGTCCATTTTCTTTTTTCGGCTTCGATTGCGTCCGTCTCGCTGGACTCTTTGGGCACCATACGGTTGAACGACTACCCGAATACAGGCCTTTCATGGTACTTCTTCCGAACCGCAAAAATCAAACATTCACGGGTTCCGTGACGATTAAATCGCGCTTCGCCATTCCGGATACCCCGCCATTTCCATGGACGCCGATCATCTTGATGCCAATATAATGAAGGATGTATACTTCCGGGATTCGGGGAATTTTATGATCCACGGCAATCAGGGACCGGAGCACGTCTGGCTTGTAATGATCAAGGCGATGCGCGCGCTGACGCGCTATGCTTCAGCCGGTATTCAAGATACCGGCCTCGGCGACTCCGATTTCCGCGTGCTGGAAGTCCTGCTGCATAAGGGGCCTCTGCCGGTCAATACGATCGGCCCGATCGTCGATCTGACGCCGGGCTCGATCAGTATTGCCGTGGACCGCCTGTTCGCGAAAGGTTTGGTGAGCCGGGCAGAGAGCACCGAAGATCGGCGCGTCCGAATCGTCGCTCTGACCTCACGAGGCAAGAAACTCATCCTTCCCGCGTTCCGGGAGCATACCAAGCAGATGAGGAGAGTGTTCGCTGAATTAAGCCTCGATGAGCTTCGCTGCCTGGAAACTGCGATTAAGAAGGTCGGCAAGCGTGCCGCGGCGTTGACGGAGCAGAGAAGAGCCAGGCAAAGGAGCGGGCCGGATGGCGAGACGTCACAAAGCCACAAAGGATAATTGACCGAAAACGCTGAGTCGTTTATTTTGGTGCGGATGAGAGGACTTGAACCTCCACTCCCTTGCGAGAACTAGAACCTGAATCTAGCGCGTCTGCCAATTCCGCCACATCCGCACGATTTGGTGGGGCACTCTTATTTTCTTAGATCCGGAGCTTGCAGTCAAATTACTCCGGCTGCGAGCGCAGTTCCAGGATCAGCCGCATCACCAGACCTTCAATCTGCGCCGCCACCGCGCGATAGGTTTCCTCGGGTTCACCCACCGGGTCCGGGACCGGCCACTCGATCACGCGGCCGGAGGGCGACGGCAGCTTGCGGCCGCTCATGTTGACGACGATATCGAACGGCTCCCGCGCCACCATTTCCAGGCTTTTCGGAAACTGCCCATCCATGCTCAGGTTTTTCTCGGCAAGCACCGCCCGGGTATGCGGCATGATGATCGACGCCGGGGCCAGACCCGCGCTGTGCGCCTCGATCACGTCCGCGCCATAGGCTCGGGCGAACGCTTCCGCCATCTGGCTGCGGCACGAATTTCCGATGCACACAAACAGCACCCGCTTGCGCGCCCGCCGCGCTGGATTCGATCGCGGAACAGAACCCCGGCCGCCGAGTTTTGCCCGCCCGCCCCTTACGCCGCCGCCGTTTGACTCTGCTTGTACCAAGCGAGCGTCCTCTTCAAGCCTTCTTCGATAGTGAAGCGCGGCGCATGGCCGAGCTCGGCCACCGCCGCGGTCGTGTCGGCCATCGAGTGGCGGACGTCGCCGGCTCGCGGCGGCCCGTATTTCGCCGGCAGCCTTACCTGTTCCATTTTTTGCAGCAGGTCCCAGACGAAATTCAGCGTGTAGCGCCCGCCGTTGCCCGCGTTGTACATCTTTCCGGCCGCGCCCGGCGCTCGCGCCGCCTTGGCGCACAATTCGGCCACGTCTTCGACGAAGGTGAAGTCGCGCGACTGCTCGCCATCGCCGAAAATCGTCGGCGGGGTGCGCGCGATCAGGTGCTTCATAAACAGCGACAGCACGCCGGAATAGGGGCTGGATGGATCCTGGCGGGGGCCATACACGTTGAAGAATCGCAGCGCCACCGTTTCCAATCCGAAGCACGAATGGAAAACCGACGCGTAGTATTCGCCCACCAGCTTCTGCACCGCGTACGGCGATTTGGGGCGCGGCAGCATCGTTTCCACCTTGGGCAGCGTCTCGCTATCGCCATAGCCCGACGACGATGCGGCGTAAACCACCCGGCGCACGCGAGCCTCCGCCGCCGCGCGCAGCACGTTGAACGTCCCGTCGATGTTTACTTCATGCGACGGCACCGGATCGTCGATCGATTTCGGCACGGAAGGGATCGCCGCCAGGTGATAAACCACGTCGGCTCCGCGAATCAGGCCGCCAATCGCGCTCGCATCGCGAATATCCACGTTGTGAAATTCGATCCGGTCGCGGACCTCGGCCAGGTTGCGCTCATGTCCGGTCAACAGATTATCGATGACGGCCACCGTATCGCCGTCCTCAAGCAATCTGCGAACCAGCGCCGAGCCGATAAAGCCGGCGCCTCCAGTTACGACGACTCTCTTCATTCTGCTTTCAGTTTCTCACGGCTTGCGCGCCACCACGACCAGGGACAAGCCGCGCCAGGGCAGCAGCCCGTCGATCCGCCGCCAGATCCAAACCGTTTTATCGAACAGCTTTAGCGCGGGCTTGGCGATTTTCTTCCGGCGCAGCAGCTTTCCATAAATCCACCAGGAAACCGCGCCGGCTTTGTTGAGCTGATGAACGGATTCCACCCGCAGCCCCGTTTCGGCGATCATCGCTTCGATTTCCGTCCGGTAAAAGCGGCGAAGATGCGCCATGGCGCGATCGAGCGATCCGTACAAGCCCGGCCCCTGCGGCGCCAGGACGATTAAATTGCCCCCCGATCGGACGCAGCCCGCGAGGGATTCGAGAACCGTTTTCGGCGCCGCTACCGATTCGAGCACATTCACGCACAGAGCGGTATCGAACTGATCGCGCCAGCGCACGTAATCCGCCGGATCTTCCGGATCCAGCCGGCATACGGCGACGTTCGGCGTGCGCAGGAAGCGATTGCGCAGCGCGTGAAGATACAGCGGATCTTTTTCCGCCGCGACGTAGCTCAGCTTGCGGGCCATCAGACGGCCGGTCAGATTGCCGAGGCCTGCGCCAATCTCCAGCACCGAATCGCCCAGCCGCGGGCGCAGCACGCGCGTGATCCAGCTCAGGTACTGCGGCGTCCCGGTCAGGCTGTTGAGCAGACCTCGGCCGTAGGTTGGAACATAAAGATCGTCCACCAGCCAAAAATAAAGGATGACGCCCAGCGCCTTGACCCCATCCTTCCAGCCGATCTTTTTTCCTTCTTCATACGTCCGGCCGTGGTAGCTGATGGGCACTTCGTAGACGCGCAACTTGCGCTTGGACGTCTTCATGGTGATTTCCGGCTCAAATCCGAAACGATTGGAGCGGATCGGGATGCTCTTCAGCAAATCCGTGCGGAAGGCCTTGTAGCACGTCTCCATGTCGGTGACGTTCAGGTTGCTGAACATGTTCGAGACCAGCGTGAGCCCCTTGTTGATCATCGAATGCCAGAAGGGGAGCACGCGTGTCTGCTCGCCCGCCAGATACCGCGATCCGAACACCGCGTCGGCATGACCGTCGAGCAGCGGGCGCAGCAGCTTGCAGTATTCCGAGGGATCGTATTCGAGATCGGCGTCCTGCACCAGGCAAAAATCGCCGGACGCTTTTTCAATCGCGGTGCGCACGGCGGCGCCCTTGCCTTGATTCACGGGATGGCGGAACAGACGGATACGCGGCTCGGTTTCCGACAGCCGTTTGAGAATTTCGAAGGTGCCGTCGGTCGAGCAATCATCGACGATCACCAGCTCCCGGTCCATGTGCTCGGGCAGGGCGGCCGAAAGCACCAGGGCCAGGCTTTTTTCGACCACGGTCCGCTCGTTGTACACCGGAATCAGGATTGATAACAGCATCGAATCACTCAGTATAATTGGGAATGGCCTCTCAATCGCAAATGACACAATCTGTTGTGCTCCAAACGAACGTGCCCGGCCTGAAGCTGCGCGGCCGCGGCAAGGTTCGTGACATTTATGACGACGGCGAGCGTCTGCTGATCGTCGCTACGGACCGCATCTCCGCGTTCGATTACATTCTGGCCAGCGGGATTCCCGATAAAGGCCGGCTGCTCACGCAAATGACGCTGTTCTGGCTCGATTTCCTGCGCGATGTCGTGCCGAATCATTTTTTGTCAAGCGATGTTCCCGCCGGGCTGGAAGGCCGCGCGATGTGGGTGAAGCGCTGCGAAATGATCGAGCTCGAATGCGTGGCGCGCGGCTTTATTTCCGGATCGGGATGGAAGGATTACCAGCGCACCGGCGCCATCTGCGGCATCCCGCTGCCCGCCGGGCTGAAGGAAAGCGACCAGCTTCCGGAGCCGATCTTTACTCCGGCGACGAAGGCGCAGACCGGCCACGATGAAAACATATCGTTTGAGACCGCCGCGAAGCTGGTGGGCGCCGATCTCGCTGCTCAACTTCGCGATCTGACGCTGGCGATTTATAAGAAAGCCGCCGACTACGCGCGCACCCGCGGGATCATCATCGCTGATACGAAATTCGAGTTTGGGATTTACGACGGCAAAATCACTCTGGCCGATGAGGTCCTGACGCCGGATTCCTCGCGCTTCTGGCCGCTTTCGTCTTATCAGCCCGGCCGCCCGCAGCCTTCTTACGACAAGCAGTACGTGCGGGATTATCTCGAATCGATTCATTGGAACAAGCAGCCGCCGGCGCCGGCCCTTTCCGATGAGGTCGCGCTGCGGACAAGTGAAAAATATAAGGAAGCGTATCGCGAACTGACGGGCAAATCCTTGTGAACCTGCTCGATATTCTGCTGGCGATCATCATCCTTTGCTCGATCGTCACCGGATTCCGTGCCGGATTCGCGCGCGTGGGCATCGGTTTGCTTGCCGCGGTGAGTGGAATCCTGTTCGGCTTCTGGTTTTACGGCGTTCCCGGCGAGTGGTTTCACCAGCACATCAAATCCGGCACGCTGGCCAATTTGCTCGGATTTTTCACCGTATTTTTCGCCTTTCTCTTCGCCGGCGCGCTGCTCGGAAAGCTGCTTTCGAAGCTCTTTAAGTGGACCGGCCTTTCCTGGCTGGATCGTCTGATGGGCGGCGCTTTCGGGCTGGCGCGTGGCGGATTGATCGCCATCGCGTTCGTCGCCGTGCTGCTGGCGTTTACGCCCCGGCCGGCGCCGAACTGGATGGTGGATTCGCGGGTTCTGCCCTATGCGATTGAAGCCTCGAACCTCTGCGCCGCGCTCGCGCCGAACAAATTGAAAAACGATTTTCGCGAAAGCATGCGCGATATTCAGAAGATGTGGGAGGAACAGTTGAAGCGAAAAAAGCGCAAATCCGATTTGAAGGAAGTGGAAAGCTGACTTGTCCGGACGCCTGCTTATCTTCGATCTGGACGGCACCCTGATCGATTCCAAACGCGATCTGGCCGATTCGGTGAATGCGACCCGCGCCTGGGCGGGGCTGGCGCCGCTGCCCGACGAGATCGTTTCCTCCTACGTGGGCAATGGCGCGCCGATGCTCATTCGCCGCGCTTTTCCGGGCGCAAGCGAAGCCGATCTGGCGCGCTATCTTGCCTATTTCCTCGATTATTATCGCGAGCACATGCTTGACGCCACGGTTTTGTATCCCGGCGTGCGTGAAGCGCTCGACCGTTTGCATGCCGCCGGGATTCCGCTCGCCGTGCTTACCAACAAGCCGGTGCGCTTCAGCGAGCGCCTGATCGAGGGCCTGGGATTGGCGCCGCACTTCTTCCGCGTTTACGGCGGCAACAGCTTTGAAGAAAAGAAGCCGCATCCGGCCGGGATCCACCTGCTGGTGAACGAAGCGGGCGCGGATCGCGACAGCACCTACATGGTCGGCGACAGCGCGGTGGACGTTCAAACCGCGCGCAACGCCGGCGTTCGCGCCTGCGGCGTGAGCTGGGGATTCCGTCCGGAAACCTTCTTGGAAGCGCCGCCCGATCTGATCATCGACGATATGCGGACGCTCGCCGAAAAAATGCTCGGCGACCCCGGCAGCTAACTCAGCGTCTCTTTCGCGATCTTCTCCGCCTGTTCCTTCCGAAACGCGTGCAGTTTCTGCCGCAGCTCCGGACGCTGGTTGGCCAGAATCGCGATCGCCAGCAGCGCCGCGTTGGTCGCGCCCGCCTTGCCGATGGCGAGCGTGCCCACCGGAATCCCACCCGGCATCTGCACCGTCGAGAGCAGCGAATCCAGACCTTTGAGCGACGCGCTCTCCATGGGAACGCCGAGCACGGGCAGCACCGTGTGCGCCGCGATCACTCCGGCCAGGTGCGCCGCGCCGCCCGCCGCCGCGATCATCACTTCAAAGCCGCGCTGCTCCGCCGCCGATGCGTATTCCGCCGTCAAGGCAGGCGAGCGATGCGCCGACAAAACGCGCGCTTCGTGCGGCACGCCAAATTTGGCGAGCGTTTCCGTGGCCGCGCGCATCGTTTCCCAATCCGATTTCGATCCCATGATTACTGCGACAAGTGGTTTTTCCATTTATTGGCCCTGCGCCAGCGTAAATCCGGCCTTTCCGTCGTAATTTCGCAGATTTTCCGTCATCGCGATCTCCAGGCCCAGCTTCACCACCCGGCCCAGCAGCGCGAGGATATTTTCCGGCGTCGTTGCCGAGCCGATGAAGCGGCAGCGGAAACTGTCGGTGCAGAATGTTTCGGGCGACCCGTCGGGCCACACCTTCATGCCGCGATTCGCGATCATTTCGAGTGCCAGACCATCGCCGTTCACCTGGGAAATTTTTGCCGCCAGCTCCGCCGCGTTTTTCGCCGGCCATTCGACATAAACATCCACGCCGACCAGATCCTTTTTGGGCGCGGGTCTCGTTGCGCGCTTCACCGGCGCGGCCGTCGGCTTGGGCGAATAATGCACGGCCTTCAGCTTTTCCGGCATTTTTCCCAGCCGCGCGATCACGGCGTCGGCGAATTCCTTTGTGCCGACCTTTTGTTTGCTTTGTCCTTCGACATAAATATCGTAGGTGTGAATGCCGTCCTCGATCGTGCGCAGCCACGCGTTCTGGACCCGTTCGGCAATGTCGATCTGTCCGATGTGGACCAGCATCAGGACCGCTCCTTGCAGCAGCCCCGACGGATTCGCCAGGTTTTGCCCGGCGCGGCGCGGGGCGGAGCCGTGGATGGCTTCAAACATCGCCGCGTGATCGCCGATATTGGACGATCCCGCCAGCCCCACCGATCCGGCGATCTGCGCCGCCACGTCGGATAGCACGTCGCCGTAAAGATTCGGCATCACCACCACGTCGAAAGCCTCCGGCGTATCGGCCAGTTTGGCCGCGCCGATATCGACAATCCAGTGTTCTCGTTCAATTTCCGGGTATTCCGGGCCAATTTCATCGAAAATCTTATGGAACAACCCATCCGTCATCTTCAGAATGTTGTCCTTGGTGAAGCACGTTACCTTTTTGCGGTTGTACTGGCGCGCGTACTCGAAGGCATAGCGGACAATTTTTTCCGACCCCGGCCGCGTGATCACCTTCAGCGCCTGCGTTTCTTCCGGCGTCGTCTGATATTCGATGCCGGCATACAAATCCTCTTCGTTCTCGCGAACGATCACCACGTCCATGTTCGGATGCCTGGTGCGCACGAAGGGATGATAGGAAACGCACGGCCGGATGTTGGCGTAAAGGCCCAGCATCTTGCGCGTGGTCACGTTGAGGCTCTTGTATCCGCCGCCCTGCGGCGTGGTGATGGGAGCTTTGAGAAAAACCTTGGTGCGGCGCAGCGAATCCCAGGAGCTGGCCGCGATGCCGGAGGTGTTTCCGCTCAGATAAACCTTTTCACCGACGTCGATGGTCTCGATCTCCAGCCGCGCCCCCGCCTCTTTCAGGATGCGCAGTGTCGCGGCCATAATCTCGGGGCCGATGCCGTCGCCGTACGCCACGGTGATGGGCGTGGATGTTGCAGATGTGGGAGTTGCCATGGATTTTGCTTGAATCATCTACGATATCACGCTCCGCGGCATTCGTATTGTTTGACAGATCGGATCGCGAATGATATGTCTGGACATATGCGGCGAACCACCGTGCGGCTGGAAGACGCCCTGCTCGATCAGGCCCGGCGCGAAGCCGCCCGCCGCGGAAAAACCCTCACCGCGCTGATCAAGGAGGGTCTGCATCTCGTTCTGGCGCAGCCGAAGCACCGCCGCCGCAAGCGCAGGAAGCTGCCCGTCTCCAACACGAAGGGCGGACCTTATCCCGGAATTGATATCGCCAATAGCGCCTCCCTGCCGGCGATCATGGAAGAAAAAGGTTGATCCTTCCCGACGTAAACGTTCTGCTTTACGCCTTTCGCAACGATTACGCCCAGCATCCGCGCCACCGCGCCTGGCTGGAGTCGCTCATCGACGGCGACGAACCTTTCGCCATGTCGCCTCAAGTGCTCGGGGCGGTCATACGCATCGCGACCAACAAACGGATTTACCGGCAGCCCGCGCAGTTCGAAACCGCGCTCGATTTCGCCGGGACGCTGCTTGCCGAGGAGCATTGCCGGATCGTCCTGCCAGGCCCGCGGCATTGGCGGATCTTCGTGCGCCTGTGCCAGGACGCGCGCGCCCGCGGCGATCTGATTCAGAATGCCTGGTTCGCCGCGCTGGCCATCGAGCACGACTGTGAGTGGATCACGCACGATCGCGACTACGGCCGCTTCCCCGGTCTGCGCTGGCGTCCGCCGTTTTAGCCCCGATCTGTGAGAAACTATTTAGCCGCATGAAGATCCTTATCTCTGTTCAGATCCTGGCGCTCTTCATCACCAGCGCTTTCAGCCAGAACCTTCCTCAAACCAAGCCGGCCGACGTCGGCCTCTCTTCCGAGCGGCTGGAACGCATCATGACTATGCTGCGCGACGATTCGGCGAAGGGGACGATACCCGGTGCGGTGCTGCTGGTCGCGCGGCACGGAAAAGTCGCCTGGTTTGAAACCGCGGGCGTGCTCAATCCGCAGACCAAGGCGCCCATGACGCGCGACGCGATTTTCCGCATCTACTCGATGAGCAAGCCGATCACGACCGTCGCCGCGATGACGCTGTTTGAAGACGGCAAAATCTCTCTGAGCGATCCTTTGCAGCGCTATATTCCGGCGTTCGCGCACATGCAGGTCGGCGTGGAAAAAGACGGCAAGCTTGAAATGGTTCCGGCGCGGCGGCCCATCACCATTCAGGATCTAATGCGCCACACTTCCGGCCTGACCTACGGCATCTTCGGAACGTCGCTGGTCAAGAAAATGTACAACGACGCCAAAATTCTCGACGGCGACTACACCAACGCGGAATTCGCCGAGCGCGTCGCCAAGCTGCCGCTCATCTATCAGCCGGGCACGACCTGGGAGTACAGCCACTCCACCGATATTTTGGGCCGCGTCGTTGAAGTCGCCAGCGGCATGTCGCTTTATCAGTATGAAAAGCAGCGCGTGCTCGATCCGCTGGGCATGAACGACACCGGCTTCTACGTCACCGAACCCGTCCGCCAGCCGCGCATCGCCGAGCCCAACGCCAACGATCGCACCATTGGAATCGGCGCGGTGATGAACGATCCGCGCATCGCCGGCAAATGGGAATCGGGCGGCGGTGGGATGGTCAGCACCACGATGGACTACGCGCGCTTCCTGCAGATGATGCTCAACGGCGGAACTCTGAACGGCAAACGAATCCTGGGTCCCAGGACCATCGCGTACATGACGTCGGATCAGCTCACCGATGGAATCGTTCCCGGCCCGCTGTATATTCCGGGGCCGGGCTACGGTTTTGGCCTCGGCTTCGCGGTGCGGCGCACCACCGGCGGCGCGACCGATAACGGATCTCCCGGCGATTACACCTGGAACGGCGTCGGCGGCACGCATTTCTGGGTGGATCCCAAGGAAGATATGTTCGTGGTGTTCATGATCCAGTCGCCGCGGCAGCGCGCGCATTATATGACCGTGATCCGCGATATGGTTTACGCGGCGATTGAAAAATAGGCGGTCCAGGCTAGAGGCTAGGCGAAAAAATTCAGCGGCCCCGATCCCGAGCCGAGCCCCGGATTGCCGCGAATCGCCTCGGTCACGAACTGCTTGGCCCGGCGCACGGCCTCCACGAGCGCGGTCCCTTTCGCCAGCTCCGCGGTGATTGCCGCCGAATAGGCGCAGCCGGTTCCGTGAGTGTGCCGCGTTTCGATTCGGGGCGAGCGAAATTCATGAAACTCGCCCGCCGCATACAGCAGATCCGCCGCGTCGCCGCGCAGATGCCCGCCTTTGATTAAAACGTTCATGGCGCCCATGGATTGAATTTTCTCCGCCGCGCGGCGCATGGAGGCCGAATCGTTCACCTCGAAACCCGCGATGGTTGAAGCTTCCTCCAGATTCGGCGTCAGCAAAAAGCACGGCGCGAATCGCCTGCCGCCGAGCTTCGCGCCGTTTTTCGCGGTCATCACCGGGTCCACCACCAGGGGGAAATCGAACCGCTCCGCCAGTTTCGCGACCCGCGCCGCGATTTCTTCGCTGCCCAGCGCGCCGGTTTTCGCCGCGCCCGGGGGGATATCGTCGAGGACCGCGCGAATCTGCGCCTCCACCAGGTCCGGGGGCAGCGTATGCACCTGCCCGACACCGCGCGTATTCTGAACCGTGATCAGCGTGACTACGGCTTCGCCAAAAACACCGAAGCGGTGAAATGTTTTAAGGTCGGCCTGTATGCCCGCCCCGCCGCTCGCATCCGAGCCGGCGATGGTCAGCGCCACGGTCATCCTTCCAACTTAATGGAAGCTGAGCGTTCCCGTCTGCGTCTGCCCGGCGGAATTGGTGAGGGTAACCTGCACGGCCGCGACCACCTGGTTCGGCGGGCAGGAGGTCGTCGCCGACGGCACGCAGCTTCCCAGCACCGGAAACGATACCTGCATCAGAAACGTGCTGCCCATCTGCCGGCCCGAATAGAATTGTTGGAAGTTCGCCCTGAAATCCGCCGAAGCCGCCTGCCCGATCTGCCGGCCGGCGCCGTCGAAAAAAGTGAAAGTCATTTGCCCGGCCGAGTAGGTATTGTCGTAACCGATCACGGTAATGTTCAGTTGCCCCAAGACCTGGCTCGATGCGGTCGCCGTATCGATGTAGAGCGGCGCGGGCGCGATCGCGAGGGAAGCCGACGGCGGCGTGGCGCCGATATCGGGCCCGCTTAAAGAAAACGTGATCGTGCCGGCCGTCGATCCCGTCGAAAAGGCCGCGGCCGCGGCCCCTGAAATCAGCGCCTGCTGGCTTCCAGCGGCGATCGAGAACGGCAGCGCGCGCGTGCTGCCGCTCAAGAACACGATGGTCGAGTCCTCAGGGAGATTCGGCGCGGGGGCAAACGCCAGGTTGATATATCCGTTCGCGCCGCACGCCGAAGGCGTCGCCAGCGCGATCGATACCGTGTGCTGCTGCGCGCTCGAAACGTTCGCCGCGTCGAAGACGAATGAGGCCGCCGGAAGCGGCGGTGTGATGGCGTTGCCGCTCAAGCCGTACGGGCTGGAGTAATACGTCGAATTGATCATCAGCGTTCCCGAGTACACCGCTTGCCCGCACACCGGCTTGATCTCTACCGTGAATTGCGTGGAAGCGCTCGCGGCGAGCACCAGCGGCAGCGCGGGCGCTTGCACCGACAACGCCGGATCGCCCGAAACGGCGATGGAAGAAATCGTAATTCCGAACGAGTTGGGATTGGCCAGCGTGAAATTGCACCGCCCCACCGATCCGATGTTCACCGCCGCGAACGTAATCGACGTAGCGGTGATCGAGCACCCGGGGGTCGCGGTGAGCGACGGCGGTTGACCCGGCGCCGCGGAAACGCCCGGCACCGCCGCCAGCAGCAGCACGCTGATGGTCGCAATCGCCGGACCCGAAACTTGAAGGCTCGCGCTGTAATTCCCAGAGCCGAGCCCATTGCCGTTGAAAGTCACACTGAATTCGAAAAAGTTCAGCGTGCTTGTCGCCGGTGGGATGTTTACCGGCGGCGTGCCGTTGATCGCGGTGACCGCGAATCCCGCTCCGTTCACCACCGGACCGTAGACCGTCACCGGCGAATTGCCGTTGTTGAAAATCCGGAAGCGAACCGTGGAACTCGCGCCGGCGGCGATGTTGCCGTAGTTGTAAGCCGTGCCGACCGGCGTCTCCGACGTGCCGTTGAACGTGAACACCGCGAGTTGCGCGCGCGCGATCAGGCACCCGAAGATCAACCCGAGCGCGCATCGGAAGGCGCTTCGTCCGGTCATTGGGCCGGCTCCGGCAACTGGAAAACTTGTTCCTTTCCAGGCGTGATCCGCAGCGCGAAAAGTCCGCCGGCCGCCCGAATCTCGACGTAATTGGGCGACATTTCAAAAAACGCCGATGCCCCAAAAACCGCGAAGCTCATCTCGGAGCTATCGGCGCGGCGCAGAATAATTTCTTTGGCCGTTGAAAACAAAACGCCGTTGTCGAGCAGCGTAACCAGTCGCGTTGCGCGTGGCAGCGCGCCGAGCACCGCGCCATCCTGCCGCTCGATCAGAACCTCGCCGCCGATACGCACCGCGAACTGAGCGGCGCCATCGACGGATCGCATCGAGATCACTTCGCCCGGAGCTTCGAAATCCACCGGCGCCAGTTGGCCGCCTTGCCATCGCGCGAGCTGCTTCGCCCCGGAAAAATAAACAAACGCTCCGGCGGAATCAAACGCGAATAGGGCCCCGCCGGCGGGCGCGGTGATCACGGCCCCGGGAGCGATCAGGGAAGAATCCGTTTTCTCCAGGCAGAATGCTGCGCAGCCGAACGAGACGACGCCGTTCAAAACGGGATCGCCAACACTCGAGCTGCCCGGCAAACCCACCACGATCCGCACCACACCGCCTCGATCGAGCATCATCCCGATTCGCGGCTGATCCAGACCGGACTGCGCGCATGCGATCGCGCCAAGAAAGAAAAACGCGCTCTTCATGGCTTCCCCAGGCTGATGGTCGGTGTGCCGATCTGCAAGGAGGCCGCCGGCGGGGGCACACCTGGTTTCCCTCCGAGCGCCGTCGCCGCGATTCCTCCCGCCGCCGCGCCCGCCACGGCCAGCGAGATCCACACCCACTTATGTCCCCGCGACAGACCCGCCCGTAAATTTCGCGCGGCCGGCGAATCGGTGAGGAACTGCTGGGTTACCGTTCCGGCTCGCGTCTTTCCTTTCACCGCCGTGATGCGAATTTCAAACGATCCGGCAGTTCGATTCCACTGCATCCCCCAAACCCCGGCGCGCCCGTCCGCGCGAGTGGTCGCGATTTCGGTTCGCGATCCGCTCGAAAATGTGCCGCCGGGACCCTCATCCGGAAGACGGAAGCTTACCGTTGCGCCTTCCACCGGCCGCCCGATCTCATCCGTAACCGAAACGGTGATCCCGCGAGTCGCCCGCGCGCCGATCGGGTACACCGCGCCATCTCCTTCCACCACCCGAACCTGAAGAAGCGCCGGGTCCTGGGTCTCGGCTTGCGCTGCGATTCCTATAAGAAGAATCGGTAGTATTGCCAACACAAGAATAAGTGGGGCGGTGAGGGAAATACTCTCTTCCTACTTACGATCTAACCGGTTAGCCACGCATGTAGGCCGTTCGGGCCGCGAAAATCGCCGCAGAGGGTAACGCGGTTCGGGAAACGCGGTTCATGTGTTTAAATAAGGTAAGTTCCTGATGCCAGATACCGCCTTTCGACTGCGCCGCGGATGGAAATCTTTCACGCGGCGAATGAGGGAGTTACGGCTGATCGCCAAGGGCGCCTTATCCACGCGCCACCCGATCATGGCGCATATTATTCCCATCCGGCGGTGCAACCTTTCCTGCACCTACTGCAACGAATACGACGATTTTTCGAAACCCGTCCCGTTGGACGTATTGGTATTGCGAATCAATAAGTTAGCCGACCTGGGGACGAGCATTCTGACGCTTTCCGGCGGCGAGCCGCTGCTGCATCCGCAGCTCGATGAAGTCATCGCCGCCATGCGCGCGCGCGGCGCGCTGGCCTGCATGATTACCAACGGTTATCTGTTAACGCCGGATCGCGTCCGCCGCCTGAATCGGGCCGGCCTCGATCACATGCAGATTTCAATTGATAACGTGATGCCGGACGAGGTTTCAAAGAAGAGCCTCAAGGTGCTGGACAAAAAGCTGCAAATTCTCGCCGCGAACGCCGAATTTCACGTGAATATCAACTCCGTGGTCGGCGGAGGGATTCATAATCCGGAGGACGCGCTGGTAGTCGGAAAACGCGCGCTCGAACTGGGATTCTCGGCGACCGTCGGAATCATTCACGACGGCGACGGCCAGCTTCGGCCGCTCGGCCAGCGGGAGCGCGAAGTTTATCACGAAATGAAGGCGATGGAGAATCGTCACTTCGCGCGCCTCAACTTTTTCCAGGACGCGATCGCGCAAGGCAAGCCCAACCACTGGCGGTGCCGCGCCGGGGCCCGCTACATGTATATCTGCGAGGACGGTCTGGTGCATTATTGCTCGCAGCAGCGCGGCTATCCCGCCAAGCCGCTTGAACAATACACGCGCGAGGATATCCGCCGCGAGTATCTCACCGAGAAATCCTGCGCGCCGTACTGCACCGTGAGCTGCGTGCATTACGTCTCGTATTTCGATTTTTTCCGCGCGCCGCAGACCCACAAAATTGACGTTCCGGAGCGCCGCAAGCCGCTGGTCAAAATCACGGGAGCCAACAAGTAGACCGGCGCGCCAATCTGTTAAACTCACTTGCTCATGGGCAAGTTCACGGGTCTGCTGGGCCTTGCCACGATCCTGGCCGCCTGCTTTCTGTTTTCGAAGAATCGCAGCCGCATTAATCCGCGCGTCATCTTTTGGGGATTGGCGCTGCAATTCGGGTTCGCCTTTCTGGTTCTGAAGACGCCGGTAGAGCGCGGATTCATCGTTATGAGCAACGGCGTCAATCATCTGCTGGATTACGCCGCGGCCGGCAGCAGCTTCGTTTTCGGCGACAAGCTCGGCGTCAAAAACGATCAGTTCGGAGTGGTATTCGCGTTTCAGGTGCTGCCGATCGTGATCTTTATCGCATCGCTGTTCGCGGTGCTTTATTATCTCGGCGTGATGCAGGTGGTGGTGAAGGCGATGGCGGTGGTGATGCAGCGCGTGATGGGAACCAGCGGCGCCGAATCGCTGAACGTCGCCGCCAGCATCTTCATGGGACAGACCGAAGCGCCGCTGACCATCCGCCCGTTTCTCGCCGGCCTGACCGAAAGCGAGCTGTTCACGATCATGGTCAGCGGCATGGCCCACGTTTCCGGCGCGGTGATGGCCGCGTATGTCATTATCGCCGGCGTCGAGATTCGCCACCTGCTCACCGCGGTGATTATGACCGCGCCGGCGACGCTGATGCTCGCCAAAATTCTGATCCCGGAAGTGGACAAGCCCGCCACCGCGGGCGGCGTAAAAGTGGAAGTGGAAAAGCCTGGTGTCAACGTCATCGACGCGGCGGCGCGCGGGGCGACCGACGGGCTGTATCTGGCGCTGAACATCGGCGCGATGCTCATCGCCTTCATCGGACTGATCGCGCTGGTCAATGGAATCCTCGGCGCGGGCCATGATCGTCTCGCCTGGATCCCGTCATCGATGCAAGCGATTCTGGGCCGGATTTTTTCTCCCATCGCCTGGCTGCTGGGCGTGAAGTATCAGGATTGCGCCACCGTCGGCAATCTGCTGGGCGAGCGATTGATCCTCAATGAATTTGTGGCGTACGTGGATCTGGGCAAGATCGGCAGGACGCTCGATCCGCGCTCTTTCGTCATCGCCACGTACGCGCTGTGCGGCTTCGCCAATCTCAGCTCGGTGGCCATTCAGGTCGGGGGGATCGGCGCGCTGGCGCCGACGCGCAAATCGGATCTGGCGCGATTGGGAATGAAAGCCGTCGCGGCGGGAACGATGGCCAATTACATGTCGGCGTGCATCGCCGGCATGCTCCTATGATCGGCGTCGTGCTGGGCAGCGGCCTGGGCGCGTTCGCCGATGCGTTGGAGGATCGCGCCGAAACGCCCTATGCTCAGATCCCCGGATGGCCCGCCTCGACGGCCATCGGCCACGCCGGAAAACTGGTTACCGGCCGCATCGAGGGTACGCCGGTTGTCGTGCTCGCGGGCCGCGCGCATCTTTACGAGGGCTACACGGCGGGGCAGGTGGTCTTCGGGATCCGCGAGCTCGCGCGGCGCGGCGTCCGCAGCGTCATTTTGACCAATGCTGCCGGCGCCGTCAATCTGAGTTATCGGCCAGGCGATCTGGTGTTAATCTCCGATCACATCAATCTGCTCGGCGCCAATCCGCTGTGCGGGCCCAACGACGATTCTCTCGGCCCGCGATTTCCCGATATGAGCGAAGCCTACGCCGCCGATCTACGCGCCCTGGCCAAAGCCGCCGCGCGGGAGCAGGGAATTGAATTAAAGGAAGGCGTCTACGCAGCCATGCCCGGCCCGAGCTACGAAACTCCAGCCGAAATCCGTTTTCTGCGGATCATCGGCGCGGACCTGGTCGGCATGTCCACGGTTCCCGAAACCATCGCCGCGAATCATCTGGGAATGAAAGTGCTCGCCATCTCCTGCGTGACGAATATGGCCGCGGGAATTTTGCCGCGCAAGCTGGATCATCGGGAAGTCCTCGAAACCGGCGAGCGCATACGCGACACACTGGCCCTGCTGCTCAAAAGCATCGTGCCGCGATTCGGCCGGCTTTAGCGGACCACCGAAAAATCCCACACTTGCATGTTCATCTTGCCGTCGGTGTACTCGACCACCGCGTATTCGCCCGGCGACAGATCGGCCTCCGGCCAGATTTTAAACAAAAGATCGCCTTCCTGTTTTTTGAACGTGGCGACATCGTCGTGTTTCTCCATGACCTCCTTGGTCACGGGAATGATATCCACCTGTTCGACGATGCGCGTATTTTTCCTGGTCGGGGTGAGCTTGATGATGCCGAAGCGCTCTTCATCGGAAAGGCGGATGAAAAACTCGGGCCGGCTTTCGGAGATTTTCATCGCCGCCGAATCGCCGTCGATCTCCACCGTTTCTTTTCCGGTGATCATCGGCACCGGGGAAAGCGCCTTGAGCACGCTGCGCCGCTTATTGCCGACGATTTTTTGCTCGGCGGCCTTGATCGGCTCCATTTGTTCGCCGTGAATGTGGTAAGCGCCGGGAGCGGGCGGCACCAGTTTCACTTCCCGCGCCGCTTCCGCTTCGGCCGCGTCCTCGGCGGCCTGCTCCTTGGCTTCCTGCTGGAGCTCGGCTTCGTGCTCGGCGATTTCCTTTTTGGTTCGATTGAGGTCGATCAGATCCAGCGGGATCTCTTCCCATTGGCCGCGTTCGGTCGAATAGAAACGAACGCGATCCTGAAGCACCTGGTATTCGCGCGCGAGCTGATACGTCCCGTCCTTCAGGTAGAGGCGGATGGTCGCGCTAAACGCCGTCGCGGCGACGAACAAAAAAGCAAGGATTCGCCGGCACATCTTGCTCCTATTATGAAAGAGGGTGGACGGGCAGACGTCGTTGCGTCATAAATGAGGATCTCTCAAACCCGCAACTATCGATATTCGATAATTGCATGGAAACCGCAACGTTGTCAATGCGAAGCCGCGCGGCGTGAGATTTATCGAGTGTATTTCCCGCTCAGCGCCGTCAGTCTCCGGAGGTGCGCTCCAGGTGGCCGCCGAACTGATAGCGCATCGCCGACAGGATTTTATTCGCGAAATCCGCTTCACCGCGCGATGTGAATCGCTGGAAAAGCGCCGCGCTCAGCACCGGCGCCGGCGCGCCCGCGTCGATCGCCGCGTTAATGGTCCAGCGGCCTTCGCCTGAGTCGGAAACACGGCCGGAAAAATTCTCGAGCTGCGGATTTTCGAACAGCGCGATGGCAGTCAGATCCAGAAGCCAGGAAGCGACCACGCTCCCGCGCCGCCACAGCTCGGCGACGTCGGCCAGATTGAACTCGTACTGGTAATGTTCGGGGTGGCGCATCGGCGTCGTTTCCGCGTCCACTGCGTGATCGCGGCGGCCGGCGTTGGCGTGCTTCAGAATATTCAACCCCTCGGCGTAGGCGGCCATCACGCCGTATTCGATCCCGTTGTGGACCATCTTCACGAAACGTCCGGCGCCGGAAGGCCCGCAGTGCAGATAACCTTCTTCGGCCGTCCCGCGCGCCTTTTCACGGCCCGGGGTGCGCGCGATATTTCCGCGTCCCGGCGCGAGCGCCTTGAAAATCGGATCCAGGTGCTCCACCACCGCGCGCGGGCCGCCGATCATCTGGCAGTATCCCCGCTCCAGCCCCCAGACGCCGCCGCTGGTTCCGACATCAACATATTCGATCCCGCGCGGCGCGAGCTCTTTCGCCCGGCGAATGTCGTCGATGTAATAGGAATTGCCGCCGTCAATAATGATGTCGCCCTTGTCCATGCGCGGCGCGAGCTCTTCCAGCGTCGAATCCACCGCGGCCGCCGGCACCATCAGCCACACCGCCCTCGGCTTGGCGAGCTTTGAAAGAAAATCCTCGATCGAGGACCCGGCCGTCGCGCCCTCACCGGCAAGCTTTGCGACGTTCGGCGCGCTGCGATCGTAAACCACGCAGGTGTGCCCGCCGCGCATCAATCGCCGAGCCATATTCGCGCCCATGCGGCCAAGGCCAATCATTCCCAGTTGCATCCCAGATTGCTCCTTTGTACAACCTTACGATCTCGCCTCGCTTCATTGCAAACCGCCTCCGACGCGGTGACGTTTCCCTCCGTCCTCTGCGCTACATTTCAAGACCCAGCCGCGCAAGGCTCTGTTTCGCCGGGCGAAAGGAATGAAACCTTGGGCCGTTGCGAGGGCTCTAACTCATGTTCCGAAAAATTATTTTTAAGGAGTTCTGATTATGGCCTCTGAAACACGATCGATTACCCGGCGTAGCAACCCCGAGCCCACCCTGCTGCGGCCGTTCGGCGCGGGGTCCATGTTGCGGCCTTTCGCGCTGCTGCGCGACATGACCGACTGGATGGATCAATTTTTCGAGGGCGACCTGCCCATCACGCGTGGGGAGCGGATGTGGCAGCCCGCCGTGGAAGTTCGCGAGCGCGACAACAACATTATGATCAGCGCGGATCTTCCCGGCATCGATCCGAATGATGTGAAGATCGAGGCCGAAGACAACACCGTGGTGATCCAGGGCGAGCGCAAACGCGAGCACCACGAAGAGCGCGAAGGCTATAGCCGGTCCGAGCGCTTCTATGGCAGCTTCTTCCGCGCCATTCCTCTGCCGGAATATGCCAAAATCGACGACGCCAAAGCCGAGTTTCGCAACGGCGTGCTGGAGGTGACCGTCCCGATCGACCAGCAGCGCAGCGGCCGCAAGCAGATTCCGATTCAGGCCGGTCAATCGACCTCTACGCAACGCCAGGTGGGGCAAGGCTCATCCCAGGAGCGAAGCTCGCAGGAACGCACGCAGCAAGAGCGGCAGACCGAAACCAGCAGCCGCCGCTGACGTCTTGACACGGTAATGTTTTGACAAAATGTGGGCAGGGATCTCCTGCCCACTCCGATGAATTGGTTCCGCGGTGAACATTACGCGCTGGCGCGGGTGGTTTTCGAGCGCGCGCTCGGCGTCGTCTATCTGATCGCGTTTTTGAACGCCGCCAATCAGTTTCGCGCGCTGCTCGGCGACCGCGGCCTGCTGCCGGTGCGGCTGTTCGTCCGCGGCGTTTCCTTTCGCCAGTCGCCCAGCCTGTTTTTCTTTTTTCCGCATGACCGCGCCTTCGCCGTCTGCGCCTGGACCGGCGTGGTCTTGTCGGGCATCGTCGTGGCCGGCATCGCCGACCGTGCCGGGACCTGGGCCGTCGCGCTGACTTGGGCGCTGCTCTGGACGCTTTATCTGTCGTTTGTCAACGTCGGCCAAACCTTCTATTCCTTCGGCTGGGAATCGATTCTGCTCGAAGCGGGATTCTACGCCATCTTCCTCGGCGGCCGCTACACGGATCCGCCGGTGGTGGTGCTGTGGCTGGAGCGCTGGCTGCTGTTTCGCGTCATGTTCGGCGCCGGACTCATCAAGATGCGCGGCGATCCCTGCTGGCGCGATCTTTCCTGCCTTAACTACCATTACGAAACGCAGCCCATGCCCAATCCGCTGAGTTGGTTCTTTCATTGGGGGCCGCAATGGACCAAGAGCGGCGGCGTGCTGTTCAATCATTTCGCCGAGCTGATTGTCCCCTTCGGATATTTCTTCCCGCAGCCGGCCGCAGCCGCGGCCGGACTGATCACTATCCTTTTTCAGTTGGCGATTTTCGTGAGCGGAAATTTGTCATGGCTGAATTTCCTGACGATGGTGCTCGCCATTAGTACGCTTAACGATGCATTTTTCGAAACGCTCGGCTTATCCGCGGCGCAAACGCAACCGCAGCCGCTGCCTTACCGGGTGATGGTCTACGTGCTCGCCGCCGCCGTCGCTTATATGAGCATCCAGCCGATTCGCAACATGATTTCTCCCCACCAGATCATGAATACGGTTTACAACCGCCTGCACCTGGTGGGAACCTACGGAGCTTTCGGATCGATTACCCGGCCGCGCTACGAGGTGATTGTCGAAGGCACCGATGAAGCCGTGCTGCTGCCTTCCACCCGCTGGCGCGAGTATGAATTCAAGGGCAAGCCCGGCGCCACCGGCCGGATGCCGCCGCAAATCGCGCCATATCATCTGCGCCTGGATTGGCTGATGTGGTTCGCCGCGCTGTCCAATTACTCTCAGCATCCGTGGTTTGTGAGTTTTCTGGGAAAGCTACTTGAAAACGATCGCCCGGTGCTGGCCCTGCTTCGTTCGAATCCCTTTCCCGATGCGCCACCGAAGTTCGTTCGCGCCGAGTTGTACGAATATCGTTTCACCACCCCACGCGAGCGCGCCGAAACGGGCCAATGGTGGAAACGCGAATATGCCGGGCATTATTTTCCGCCCGTTTCCTTGAGCGATGCGCGATTCCGCGGCTTGCTCCATCGCCTGGAGTCGTATTGAGCCGGCCGTCGAAGGAGAAACCGTGCAAGCCTGCGTAGTCGGTTCCGGCCCGAACGGCTTGACGGCGGCCATCGTGCTGGCGCGAGCCGGTCTGCGCACCACCGTGCTCGAAACCGAGGACACCATCGGCGGCGGAGCGCGCACCCTGGAGTTGACGCTTCCCGGATTTCGAAACGATCTTTGTTCGGCGATTCATCCAATGGCGCTCAGCTCGCCCGCATTCGCCTCATTTCCGCTGCGCGAGCACGGCCTTGAATGGATTCAGCCGCCGCTCCCCGCCGCGCACCCTCTTGATGATGGAACGGCGGCGATTCTTTTTCGCGATCTCAATGAAGCAAGCGCGCATCTCGGGCCGGACGGGCCGCGATACCGGCGATTTCTGGCGCCGCTGGTGCGAAACTGGCCGCGCCTTTCGCGCGCCATCCTGCGCCCGATCCATATTCCGCGGCATCCTCTGTTGCTGGCGCGATTCGGGATGCTCGCCGGTCCGCCGGCCGCCGTTTCCGCGCGCTATTTTTTCCGTTCTCCGCGGAATCGCGCGCTTTTTGCCGGAATCGCGGCTCATGCGGTGATGCCGCTCGATGCGCTCGCCTCGGGAGCCTTCGGATGGGCGTTGATCATCGCCGCACACGCCGCCGGCTGGCCGCTGCCTCGTGGTGGATCGCAATCCATCGCCAGCGCGCTCGCCTCGTACTTTCGATCGCTCGGCGGCGAGATTGTCGCCGGCGCGCGCGTCGCCTCACTCGATCAGTTGGGAAACGCATCGCCGATTCTGCTCGATATCACGCCGAAACAGTTTCTGGAGATCGCGGGCAACCGGCTGCCCGCGTCCTATCGCCGCAAGATGGAAAAATATCGCTACGGACCCGGCGCGTTCAAGCTCGATTACGCCCTGCGCGCGCCGATTCCCTGGACATCGCCCGCGTGCCGCAATGCGGGCACGGTCCACCTGGGCGGATCGTGGGAGGAGATCGAACGATCCGAGCGTGAAGCGGCCGGCGGCATCGCACCAGAAAAACCGCTGGTCCTACTGACCCAGCCGAGCCTGTTCGATCCAACGCGCGCTCCGGCGGGGCAGCACACCGCCTGGGCTTATTGTCACGTTCCGAACGGTTGTGAAGTGGATATGACCGGGCGGATCGAAGCGCAGATCGAGCGCTTCGCTCCTGGCTTTCGCGCCATCGTTTTAAAGCGAACCAGCTTTTCCCCGCGCCAGATGGAGCAGCACAATGCCAACCTGATCGGCGGCGATATTATGGGCGGCGCGCATACGCTGAAGCAGATCCTGCTCCGCCCCTCGATCGGGTTTTACCGTACGCCGCTCAAAAATGTGTATCTCTGCTCGTCGTCGACCCCGCCCGGAGGAGGCGTGCACGGCATGTGCGGTTACAACGCCGCCCATCTGGCGCTGGGCGCTCTATCCCATTGACACCACGTTCCAAACCGTATAAACTTTGCGTGTAGGAAAGGAGTCGTTCCCCCATGGTTGTGTCGATTCGCGTCCTCGTCATTTCCGCGGCTTTGCCTGTTTTTTTGGCTGCTGAACCTACCGTCCGTCCGGTAACCTTTACGAAGGACATCGCTCCAATTTTCCAGGCAAAATGCCAGGAATGCCATCGGCCCGGCACCGCTGCTCCGATGTCGCTGGTGACCTATGAAGAAACGCGGCCCTGGGCCAAGGCAATCAAGGAGCGGGTGATTTCCCGGAACATGCCGCCGTGGCATCTGGATAAAACGGTCGGAATCCAGCATTTTCTAAACGACCGCTCTCTTTCCGACGCGCAGATCGCCACCATTGTCAAATGGGTGGATGAAGGCGCGCCTAAGGGTGACCCCGCCGACATGCCCCCGCCGAAGCAGTGGCCCGATGATCAGGGCTGGGTGCTCGCCAAGCAGTTCGGCCAACCTGATATGGTCCTCAAATCCGAGCCGTACACGATGCCCGCGCACGGCCAGGACGTCTGGTTCAAGCCGCTCACCGATATCCAGCTCACCGAGCCGCGCTGGGTGCGCGCGGTCGAGATGCGCCCCGGCTCCCTCGCGGGCCGCAAGATCATGCACCACGTGCTGGCCTATTTGATCCAGGACGAGGCGAACAATAACGCCGATCTGGCGCAGTCTCCGATGAACGCCGGGTTACTGATGGAATGGGCGATTGGCAAAAATTACGACATTTATCGTCCCAATACGGGCAAATTGTTGCTGCCCGGATCGAAAATCTGGTGGGAGCTGCATCTGCACGCGGTCGGCGAAGAAATTCGCGATCACGCCGAACTCGCGGTTTATCTTTATCCCAAGGGTGAGGAGCCGAAGTACCGCACTCGCCTGATGCTGTTCACCGGCATGAGCAAGCGCGGGACGCTCGATATCCCGCCGAATTCGATCGCCGAAACCACCGGCTATACCGTGCTCCATTCCGCCGCACGGCTTGAAAATTTCCAGCCGCATATGCATTTGCGCGGGAAAGCGATGTCGATGGAAGCGATCCTGCCCGACGGCACGGTGGAGATGCTCAGCTACGTCGATAAATTCAACTTCAACTGGATGAACAATTACATCTACACCGACGATGCCGCGCCGGTGCTGCCCAAGGGCACGATCATTAAGATCACCGCCTGGTACGATAACACCACGGCGAACCGCAATAACCCCGATCCCAATCAATGGGTCGGCTTCGGTGATCGCACCGTGGACGAAATGTCGCATGCCTGGGTGAACGTCACCAATATCAGCGACGAGGAATATAAAGAGTGGGCCGCCGCGCACAAGAAGGGCGCGCGCATGCCCACCGGAGACACAGTGCAGTAAATGACCGCTCGCCTCTCGCTTTTCGCGGCTCTGTCGGCTGCCTTACTCGCCCAGCTTCCGATGGAGCCGCCTCACACCTCCGGACAAAGTATCACGGGCGCCTTTGAAGGCTGGTTTAAAAACGATCAGGGCACCTTTCTTCTGCTCGGCTACTACAATCGGAACAGTGCCGAGGCCATGGACATCCCCGTCGGACCGGATAATCATATCGATCCCGGCGGCCCCGATTACGGCCAGCCCACGCACTTTCTTCCCGGCCGCGCCTGGGGAATTTTCACCATCAAAGTCCCCCCGGATTTCGGCGACAAAAAGCTCACCTGGACCATCGTCGCCAACGGAAAACCGACCGTGATCCCGATGAGCCTCGCCACCGATTGGGAAGTGTCGCCGTTCGTCCAAGCCACCGGCAACACGCCGCCGTATCTTTCGTTTTCCGAATCCGGACCGTTCGTCAATGGTCCGGTGGGAACCTCGTCAACCGTAGAGACAACCGTGGGCGCGCCGCTTGCGATCACCCTGTGGGTTGCCGATGACGCGCATGTCGTCCCGGGAATGAACCGGCCGAAGACGCCGCCGGTCGTGCTCACCTGGAGCAAATATCGCGGTCCCGGCGACGTGACCATCAAGCCCGTTCGCCCGCCGGTGGAAAAGGCCGAATTTTCTGCGCCGAAAACCGATTTCACCGGAAAAGCTACCACGACCGCGAGCTTTAGCCAGCCCGGAGATTACATTCTTCATGTCACCGCCAATGATTGGACCGGCGAAGGCGGTGGCGGTTTTCAATGCTGCTGGTCCAACGCCAAGCTAAAGGTGTCGGTTAAGCCCTGACCCGGCGCCGCCCGTCGAAACGTGAGCCGGCGAGCCCATCCTGCCGGTCTGGTGATCGCCGGAGCCGCGCTCGCCGCCCGAACGCCTGTTCCGCAAGCCGTCCTCTGGACGCGATCGGTCTGATGGTCGCCTTCATTCCCGGGTTTCCCGTGGTCCGCTTCGATCCGGACCCGTTAGCACTACCGGTTTTCCGTGCGGGGTGTGGCGATAAGCGTCCGCCCAAGCTCGCTTGCGATTGAGGAGCGCCGCTTGATCGGTCAAGCCCTTTCTTGTGACCAGGCGCTCCAGCGTGGCGAGCCAGTGTTCGTAGTAATGCGTGCCGTCGTCCGGTTCCCCGCGTGCTTCGGCGGATTTGAGTTCGGCCGCGAGCTCCTCCGCCCATTCCTTCCAGGTGAAATAGCCCTGTTCCGATAACTTGACCGCCAGCGCGAAGGCTTGCGCCTGCCAGGGCTCGGCGAAAACGGGTCCGCCTTCGTCGCGCGGGAGTTTTGCCGTATCCGCGAAATTTTCAGGCTGGTTCAAGGTAGTCGTCCCACAGATCGATATAGACGGAATCGCGCGGCGAGGCCGCTTCGCCCCACAGTTCGCGCGCGGCGAAGCGGACCGAATAGAGATGCTGGCGCTTCGGCCCCAGCCCGGCGGCGCTGGTATCGGGGAAATCGTGCACGCCGTGATCGCGGGCGATCTCGCCGCTTTTTCCCCGAGCGTATCGCGGCAGGCGAGTGTGGCCGGCCGGGTGGAGATTGCGCGCGCGCACGCGCTGGCCGGGATGAAACAGAGGCTTGATGGACGGATCGCGCGGCGAGGGAAGATTGCGCTTGTAGTTTATTGCCATTGCGACCGTGAGCGCGGGAACCGCTTTGGCCGAATCCCGCGCCGCCTTGCCGCTCTTCAATTCCTCCGGCGTCAAAAAGCCGTAGCGCACCACTCGCCGCTCCATCGCGGCGAGCCACTTTTCGTAATAGTTCATCCGCAGATAATCGGCCGGCGGAAGCAATTCGATATCGTGGCGCCAGGCGTCGAGCGTCCATCGTTGATGCGCGGCGAGCGAGCGATCGAGCGCATAGACGCGGCCTTCCCAGGCGTGGTGAAACACCGGCTCATTCTCTTCGCGTGGGATCGGTCCCATGCCGTGCATGCCGCCCAGATCGTGGACGCCGTTCATCGCCTGGGTCCTTTCAGCTTGGCGGCGCCGATCATCGAATCGCGCGTCACCAGCTCGGCAAGCTCGTCTTCGCCGAGCGATTCGGTTCCGGCGGGCCGCTCCGGAATGACGATATAGCGCACCTCCGCGGTGCTGTCCCAAACGCGGACTTCTACATCGTCGGAAAGCTCGAGTCCGAACTCGCGCAGCACGCCGCGCGGATCGATGACCGCGCGGGAGCGGTACGCGGTGGATTTGTACCACACCGGAGGCAGGCCTAGCAGCGGCCACGGATAGCAGGAGCACAACGTACAGACCACCAGATTGTGAACCGACGGCGTATTCTCAAGCGCGATCATGTGCTCGCCTTGATGGCTGATCAAGCCCAGTTCGGCGATGGCGGCGGAAGCGTCCGCGAGCAGGCGCTGCTTGAACGCCGGATCCACCCAGGCGCGCGCGATCACCTTGGCTCCGTTGCGCGGGCCGACTTTGGTTTCGAAATGATCGATCAGAGCGTCGAGCGCGGCCGGATCGACATAGCCCTTTTCGGTGAGCAGCGATTCGAGCGCTTTGACGCGCAGAGCCGGATCAGAAGGCACGGCCTGATGTTCGTGATCGTGATCGTGCGCGCTCATGCGTGTGTAGCCCGAATCAGCCCGGACCGCTAGCCGGCGTCCTCTTCCTCTTCCTCGCCGCTCTTTGCGGCCTTGGCGGCGGCGATAATCTTTTCCGCCTGCAACTGCGGGACAAAGTCGTAATGATCGAATTCCATGGTGAACGACGCCCGGCCCTGGGTCATCGAAATCAGGTCGTTCTGATAATTGAGCATCTCCGCCATGGGGACCTGCGCGCGGATAATCTGCGTTCCGCCTTTGGTATCCATGCCGGAGATGCGGCCGCGGCGTCCATTTAAATCGCCCATCAGATCACCGGCGTACTCCACCGGCGCCTGCACTTCGACGTTCATGATCGGTTCGAGCAGCGCGGGTTTGGCCGATTCCATCGCCGCTTTGAACGCCTTCCGCGCCGCCAGCTTGAAGGACATTTCCGAGGAATCGACGTCGTGATACGACCCGTCGTAGACCACCACCTTGAAATCGACCACCGGATAGCCCGCCAGATATCCTTTCTCGGCCGCCTCCACGATTCCTTTTTCGATGGCGGGAATGAAATTTTTCGGAATCGCGCCGCCAAACACTTCGTTTTCAAAGGCGAACTTCGCGCCGCGCGGCAGCGGCTCCATGCGGATCCAGCAATCGCCGAACTGGCCGTGGCCGCCGGTTTGCTTCTTATGCCGTCCCTGCACGTCCGCCTTACCGCGGATCGTCTCGCGATAGGGAATCTTGGGAGCGCGCAGCTCGACATCCACGCCGTAGCGTTTCTTTAAGCGGCTGACGATGATCTCGACGTGTTGCTGCCCGCTGCCGGCCAGCAAAAATTCCTTGGTCTGCGGATCGCGGTAAAAGCGCAGCGACTTATCTTCTTCCAAAATTTTCTGGATCGCGTTGCCCATGCGATCTTCGTCGTTTCGCGTCTTGGCCGCGATGGCGTAGGCAATGGACGGCTCGGGAAGATTCACCGCCGGATAAGCGATGAGCGAGGATTTTTCGGCCAGCGTGTCGCCGGTCAGCGTGTCTTTCAACTTCGCGACGCCCCCGATGTCGCCGGCATGAATCTCATTGACCGGCAAAATCGTTTTGCCGAACAACGCGCCGATATGCGAGAGCCGCTCCGCGCCGTTGTTGCGCGCGTTCACCAGATTGGCGTCGTTTCTCAAAATGCCGGAGACCACCTTGAAATATGTCACGCGGCCCGCGAATGGGTCAGCGATGGTTTTGAACACGAAGGCGGAAACCGGCTCGGAATCCTGCACGGCGCGCTCAACTTCCTTGCCGTTCAGCGTTCCCTTCCATGGTCCGCGATCGGCCGGTCCGGGGAAATAATCATTGATGAAGTTGAGGATAAGATCGCTGCCGACATTGTGCAGCCCGGAGCCGCACATCACCGGAAAGATTCGCATTCCGCGAACCGCGTCGCGCAGTCCATCGAGGATGTGCTCCACCGGAAGAGTTCCTTTTTCGAAGAACTCCTCCATCAGCGCGTCGTTTCCTTCGGCGACCATCTCCACCAGCGCCTCGTGCGCGGCCTGCGCGGCATCGGCGAACTCGCCCGGAATGTCGGCTTCTTTCCCTTTTCCATCGCCGTCATTGGAATAGGTGTACGATTTCATTCGCACCAGATCGATGACGCCTTTGAAATCGCGCTCCGACCCGATGGGCAGATGGATCGGCACGGCGGCGCGTCCGAAAAATTGCTGTACGCTCTCGAGCGCGCGCTCGAAACTCGATCGCTCGCGGTCGAGCTTGTTGATCAGGATTGCGCGCGGCAGCTTAAATTCGTCGGCGAAGGACCAGACCTTTTCGGTCTGCACCTCGACGCCGGCGACGCCATCCACCAGCACCAGCGCCGCATCGGCCGCCACCAGCGACGACTTGGTGTCGTTAATAAAAATGTTGAATCCCGGCGTGTCGATCAGATTGACTTTCTTTTTGTTCCACTCCACCGCCGCGACCGCGGTGGAAATCGTGATCTTGCGCTGGACTTCCTCCTCGTCGAAATCGGTGATGGTGTTGCCTTCCTCGACGCGGGTCAGGCGATTGGTGGCGCCGCTGGTGAACAGCAGGCCGGCGGCAAGAGAAGTTTTTCCGGAGTTGCCATGCCCGATCAGGCCGACGTTCCGGATATCGTTCGTTTCGTAGATTCTCACGGAAGAGGACTCCCTAATAGACGTGTTTATATCCGCGGTGAGCTTGCAGAATCAGCATGTTATCATACTTTCACCGGAGCGAAACAACTCCGGCGGCTTCCGCTCGCCGCGAGCGCACGATCTGTCCGCTTTCGTTAGAGAGTTTTCCAGCTACGAAACGCCGCGCATCAGCGAGGAACTGAAGCGGCGCGGTTGGGAGATGCGGCCGAAACGCGTGCGCCGGACCATCCGGAAAGTTCGTGGTGACCGCCGATTCCCAACCACAGCCGGCGTTTTCTCTGCCGCTACTTAAACGTCACCGGGATCGATACCTGAAAGTTGGAATTGCTCAAGGTGACGTCGAAGCCGGGAATCGCGCCGAGAATGTTCGGCAGAGAAACCGTGGTGACCTGGAGGGTCCCGGACAGCGGCGGCATCGCCAGCAGGATCGAAGACGGGATGGTGAATTGTCCCGATGAAACCGGCGTAGCGCACTCGAAGCCTACATAATAATAGCCGCTCAGCGGACTCCCGGCATAGGCGTAACCCTGAATATCCACGTACCCGTTCGAGTCCCCGCCGCTCCATAAAATCGTGAGCGGGCTGGAGCGATCTACATTGCTGCTGATCAGCGAGCCCCGGTTCATCCACAGGATCGGCTGCGGAACCGGGAAGCTGAAGTTCAGGGGACCGACATCGGGACCTCCTGCGCCATCGGAAAAGGTCCAGGTTCCTCCCGGAAAAGTAAAGGTCCCATTGGGCGGGAGCGCGGTGGACCCCAGGTCGGCTCGGTAAAACCCAGGGCCGCTGGCTTGATCAGTGAGTGTGATGCCGCTCGCCGTGGGCGAGGTTAAAGTGATGGTTGAACCCGCATTTAACGGCGTGGGATTGAAGGGGCCGTTGGCGTCTGGATTGGCATTGATGCCTACATAGCAACTGCCGAAGCTGGACTCGGCGTTCGTCCCCGGCGCCAGCGCCGCGATCTGCGCCTGCGTCACCTGGAACAAATCAATCTCTGCCCTGCCTGATATTGTCCCAGAGGCAGGTCCGCCGGCGTTGCCGGTAATATTGATCGTCTGTTTGGGCTGAAACACAAACACTTTGGCACTGTTCATGCCAAGGTCGGAGGGCGGGATCAGTTGAGTCGGATCGGAGCAGGTCGCACCGTCGGATGACGCCAGGGCGATGGTGGGCGCATTGCTCACGATGGGAGTCGAGCCGTTCATCGTTTCGACCACAATCGAGACATTGCAGCCCAGAGGAGCGTTCGGCGGCACCTGAAAGTTGATTTGATCCAGGCCAGGAATGGTGCCCGGCGCGCGGCCCCAATAGCTCACCGAAGGCGACGGAATGCCGCCGACGAAGACTTGCGGCGCGGGACCGATGTTGCCGGCGGGCGGCCCGTTTGTGTCGTCGCCGTTTGGTGTCGGCCCCAAACCGGTGCCCCAGACCGTCAAGATGTCGCCCGGCTTGGCCGTGTAGGTCGTCGTCACGGGTTGATAATTCGGGAAGGTCACCGCCGCGGTGTTCAGAACACCGATGCCGTTACTCGCGAATGGGATTACATTATTCGAAATACCAAAGCCGGTCTGCGTCACCGTAATCGGCAGGTTACCGGTCTGGCCGTTGTAGGTCAGCGTCAAGCTCCCGCTGCCGGGCGGCGCATTTGAGGGCATTACCGCGACTACGACATCCTGGCGAGTGAAGTAAATGAGCGGCGTCACCGCCACCGTCGCGCCCGTGGGCGACGTCAGCATAATCGTCATCGATGTCCCCGACAGGCCGGACGCCGATAGCGGAAGATGCGAGACCGCCAGGGCCGTCGGTCCCATTCCGCTGCCATAAACCGCGAACAACGAACCCTGCGCGATGGCATAGTTTGGCATTCCGGGAGGGATGTTGCTGGCCACGTTGACCACGCCGCTGATTGACGGCGCCGTGGTGGTGTAGTTGACCTGCACGACCGGTCCAGAGTAGGCGAATGTGCCCGTGGCCGAACCCGCGGTGCCGGCCACGGTGGCGACAGAACCGCCCGGCGCGGAAAACATTGCGGCATCGAGGGCGCCGCTGGTCCCGCTTAGATTGGTTTCCACCATATCAATCAACAGCGGCCCATTCGACGGAGAGTACACAAATGGCTTCTGAAAGACGATGCTCAGATTGAAATTACAGGGCGCGCCCGCGGCGCAGCCAGGATCGCTCAAGACGATGTTGCTGCCGGAAAAAACCATCGTTTTGTCCGGGCCCGCGTTGTTGGCGAAGGTCGAACTCATCAGCGGTCCGCCCGCGATGGTATTCGGGAAATTTGGACTCGTCGAGACAGTGACCGTCAAGCTGCCGATTTTGGCATTTACCGGTCCGGTTCCCGGCGCGGCGCGAAAGGAGATGCCGGTGATGGTAATCGGACTGGAATGAAACTGCCCCGATCCGAGCAGTTCCTGAATTTCCAGCGACCCCGGCGTCGTGGGGTAGGGATCGGAAGTATTTCCCCGATTTATCAGGTTGTTATTGGGAACGACAACCGTATTTCCGAACGCCCAGGATGACAGGGCGATCAGCACAAGAAAGGGTAGTAGGGTTTCGATTTTCCTCATTGCTCCTCCACGACAATATTCCGGTTCGGTTCCTATTTCTCCGTTCGAAGCCACCGTTTACTGCACCGCGATCAGCGCGCCGGGAAACGTCGGATTGAAATTATAGATACAGACCACCGGATTATCCCCGCTCGGCGCGCCTGTGGGAATCGTGAGATTGATCTGATACAGTCCCGGACTCACCAGCGCACCCACAGCTTGGGCGTTGAGTCCGGAGACCCAGCAGCTCAAGCCCGCGGTCGACAGATTGCCGCTTTGCGTGGCCGATCCCTCGACGATGCCGCCGGGCACAGGACCAAAGCCTGTGCCATACAGCGAAATCGTCTCGCCCGCTTTGGCCGGCGTACTCAACCCCGGATAGAGCCCGGACGGCGCCATCAGGCTTGAATCCAGATGCCGGGCGGCGATATGACCTTTCGTATCGAAGGACAGAAACGCGGGTGAATATCCGTTGCGGAAAGATACGGTTCTCGCGATGGGCGCGCCGTTGTTCAGCACGGTAATCGGCACCGGAGCCGAATCATTCAAGCTCAAACTCGCCGGCGCCAGTACATTGATCTGATCGTCGGCGCAGTTCGGATTTGTTTGCGCGCTGCAATACCAGTAAATGTAGCCGGGCAGCATCCCCCCTCCGAAACC
>JAJPHS010000048.1 GCA_021325175.1 Terriglobia bacterium | reverse complement strand
GCCTACGCCACTGGTGGCGTCAACAACGTCAACGGCGATCCCAGTGCTTTCACGTTTACGCCCAACTCCGCGCAGGATTACACCGTGACGCTGCTCGGCGCCTATAGCGGCAACAGCACGATGCAGCCGTATGGAACGCAGTTCGGCATCTATTACCAGTCCGGCAACATGACGGTTTACGATGAGCTCTATGGCCCCGGCGCGAACAGCTACACCTACACCACGGCCATCGACCTGACCGGCTCCGGCGTCAGAACCGCATCTTCGTATGGATTCTACGCCACCGTGTGCTACGGAGCGGTGGTCGGCAGGGTTTGCCAGAATACAGAAACGTATTACAGCGATTCCAGCCGGAACAGCGGATACGTCACCAACAATCCCGGCCTGTTTCCGGCGGGCGGCGCCGCCTACAATCACTTCACGGTTTTCGGCTTGGCCAGCGATTCCGGCAATTATGGCATAGGCAATTGGGTGATCGGATTTAAGGACGGCCCGGTGAGCGCCGAAGGCATGGGCGATTTCAACGACATCGTGATCGAACTGGCCGATCCCAGCAACTTCCCGCCGCCCACGCCGGAGCCGGCGACGGCTGGAATTGTGGGCGCCGGTTTAGCGGCGTTTCTGTTCCTGCGGCGGCGCGCGGCGCGATAGTCATTCTCAACGTAAAAACGGCCAACCGTTCTCATCGGACGGTTGGCCGAAGTTGTCTTTGAGCCCGGCTAAGCCGAGACTGCGCCGCTGGCGGTCAGTTTTCTGGCGGCGGCGAGCGCCGATTCGTAGTTGGGATGATCGGCCACTTCCTTTACATACTCGACGTGGCGAATGACGTTGTTCTGATCGATCACAAAAATCGCACGGCTGAGGATTCGCAGCTCCTTGATGAGCGTCCCGTAATTTTCTCCGAACGAGCCGCTGCGATGATCGGAGAGCATTTTGACATGATCGACGCCGAAGGCTCCGCACCAGCGTTTTTGAGCGAAGGGTAGATCCATGCTGACGGTATAAATGCGGACTTCGGGAAGCTTGCCGGCCTCTTCGTTAAATCGCTTGGTCTGAGCGTCGCAGACCGGGGTATCGAGCGAGGGCACGACGCTGAAAATACGGACGCCATGGCCGGTGGACTCCAGGTTCACGGGATTCAGCGAATCGTCGACGGTTTGGAAATCGGGCGCCTTGTCTCCGGTCTTGAGTTCCGGGCCAATCGCCGTAAGCGGTTTTCCTCTGAGTGTAGTTGCACCTTGTCTTTCCATATATGGTCCATTGTATCCGCTTGCCGCGCGCGGATCAGATTGCTTCCAGCGCCTGTTCGAAGTCGGCGAGCAGGTCGCGCCAGTCTTCGATTCCGATTGAAACCCGAACCAGGCCGTCGGTGACTCCGGCCTGCGCGAACTGTTCCTCGGTGAATCCGGAGTGCGTCGTGGTTTTCGGATGGCAAACCAGCGTCTCCACTCCGCCGAGCGAGACCGCGTTTCGCGCCAGCTTCAAACTTCTCAGAAACTGAAACGCCGCTGTTTTCCCGCCGCGCAGTTCGAGCGAGAACATCGCTCCCGGGAACTGGCACTGCGCTTCGTAGATGCGCCGCTGCTCGGGATCGTCGAACAGCGTCGGATACAAAACTTTTCTCACTTTTGGGTTGCAGTGCAACTGCTCGGCGATGCGCTGCGCATTCTTGCTCTGCCGGTTCATGCGCAATCCGACCGTGGGCAGGCGCGTGTCCAGAATCCAGCACTCATCGGGCTGCAAAATATTTCCAAAGAGGCTACGCATGGAGCGAATTTTTTCGATCAGCGCCCGCTCCCGCGCCAGCGCGACGCCGCCGATCAGGTCGCTGAAGCCGGAAAGATATTTGGTCGCGGAATAAAGCACCACATCCGCGCCCAGTTCCAGCGGATGTTGAAAGGCTGGCCCGAGCATTGTGTTGTCCACCATCACCAGCGGTTTTTCGCGATTCGCGCCGGCGGCGGTTTCGGCGGTGCGGCGGATGTCGGTCATAATCACGGTCGGGTTGGCCGGAGTTTCGATCAGCACCACCCGCAGATTGACCGCGTTGCGAATGGCGCGATCGATTTCGGCGGCGTTGCCGGCGGGCGCAGCGGCTCCGGCGACTCCCCAGGCGTGCAGGAAATTCTCGATCAGCTTTTGCGTGCCGCCGTAGATTGGAACGGTATAAACGATCGTATCGCCGGGCCGCAGAAACGCGAACAGCGCGGTCATGATCGCGGCCATTCCGGAGTTAAACACCAGCGCGGCCTGCGCTCCCGCTTCGAGCGGCACGATCTGGTCCTCCAGAATTTCGGCGTTGGGATGATTGAACCGCGAATAAACCAGATCGACATGCTCGCCCGGATCGGGCTTGGCGCGCCCGGCCATGATGTCGAAAGCCCGCTCGGCTGCTTCGGGGCTGGAGAACACGTAGGTTGAGCTGCGAAATACCGCGGGCCGGGCGGAGCCGACCGAAAGGCTCGGATCGAATCCGCGGGTGAGGACTTCCGTGGGTGGGCGAAGGACGGATTTTTCAGGCATCACTTCGAGTGTACGCCGCCCGGCGCCGCTGCCGGTTCAGAGCCCGTAGTACAGAAGTACGTCAGGCGATACCGTAGCGTAAATAAGCGCTCTCCCTGATTTAGCGATTTCCCCTGTTTTCTTACAATCAGAATGAGGGCGCGTGCTCGAAATGCAACTGACCAGAACGGGAAAGTCGCAGTACTCCGAACAAGAGGCAGCCGAAGAGCTGGGGGTCTCGGTCCACGAACTGCGGACGATGATCCGCAGCCACGTTGTGGATCGCGACGAGGACCTGAATAACGTGCCGGTCACCACCTTTCAGCCCTCCGACCTGCTCATTTTGCGGCTATTATCCCGAAAGCGCCCGGAATCGGACTGACGCGAATAATTCGCGCGGAATCTTGAACTGGCAGGACTACGTCTCGAAGATATCGAGCGGAAGGAAGGCGGAAACGACCAGATTCGGTACGTCGACCACCTGGCTGATCCGCAGATTCACAGCCACGCTGCATAACGCGTACGCCTGCTCCCGGCTGTAGCCGCGCGTCTCGCCAATATAATCGATCATGTTGAGGAGCGCGTTTCGCGCGGCGACGTTCAAATCCTCCGATTCATTCCGCCCGTCCTTGTGGACGGAAATCCCGGTGGTCGCATAATAGCGGCGTCCCGCACCCGCTTGATCCGTACACGAAAACGCCGGATCCGCCAGTTTGCGCCGACGCGCCGCGCCTTTGATCAGGTCGAGCCGGGCGACGAAGGTGGACCTTGATTTTGGCCAATTTTTCCGGCTATTCCGCCAGCGTTTCCTCTCCGCCGCCGGGAGTTTCCTCGGAAAGCCCGCCTGCGTACAGCGCGCGAGTCTCCTCGTCGTAGCCCGGAATTGCATCGAGCGCGGTCTGCTCTTCTGCCGCCATCTCCTCTTCGGCGTCCTCGCCGGCGATCTTCACATTCCGGTAGTATTCCATACCGGTGCCAGCCGGGATCAGACGGCCCATGATGACGTTTTCCTTCAACCCGCGCAGATAATCGACCTTACCGTTGATCGCGGCTTCGGTCAAAACTCGCGTGGTCTCCTGGAAGCTGGCCGCGGAGATAAACGAATCGGTGGAAAGCGACGCCTTGGTGATTCCGAGCAGCACGGTTTTGCCGGCCGCCGGACGCCCGCCCGCTTCCATCACGCGATTGTTTTCCTCGCGGAATTTGAATTTATCGACGACCTCTTCCGGAAGGAATTCGGTATCGCCGATGTCCTCCACCTTCACCCAGCGCATCATCTGCCGGGCGATGACCTCCAGGTGCTTGTCGTTGATGTTGACGCCTTGCAGACGATAAACTTCCTGGATCTCGTTCACCAGGTATTTCTGCAACTCTTTTTCGCCGAGCACGCTCATGATGTCGTGCGGATTGCGCGGGCCATCCATCAGCGGATCGCCGGCGCGGACGCGCTCGCCTTCCTGCACGTTGATATGAACGCCGCGAGGAATGGCGTACTCGCGCTGCTCGCCGTCGTCGCCGATGATGTAGATCTTGCGCGTGCCTTTGGAGATTTCTCCGTACTTCACGATGCCGTTGATCTCGCTGATTACCGCGGTTTCCCTCGGCTTGCGGGCTTCAAACAGCTCCACCACGCGCGGCAGGCCGCCCGTGATGTCCTTGGTCTTGGTGGTAGCGCGCGGGATCTTGGCCAGCACGTCGCCGGCGTGAACCTCTTCTCCATCAGCCACCGTCAGGTGGGCGTGCATCGGCATCAGATAACGTTTTTCATCCGCCTTGCCGCCGCCCTGCGGCCGGACCACGATGGTCGGGATGCGCTTCTCGTCGGGTGATTCCATCACCACCCACTGCGAGCGGCCGGTGATCTCGTCCACCTGTTCCTGCATCGTCACGCCTTCGGTCAGATCCTTGAAGTGAACCGTGCCGCCGATTTCGGTGAGGATCGAGAAGCTGTAGGGGTCCCATTCGAGCAGGACGTCGTTGGTTTTGACCTTGGCGCCGTCCGCGAACAGGATTTTCGCGCCATAAACGACCGGATAACGCTCTTTTTCGCGTCCTTTATCGTCGATAATCGCGATAATTCCGTTGCGATTCATCGCCACCAGTTCGCCCTTGGCGTTTTTTACCGTGGCGATGGTGATGTATTTGACGAAGCCGTCGGATTTGGCGTCCTGCTTGGATTGTTCGGCCGAACCCGTCGCCGCGCCGCCGATGTGGAAGGTACGCATGGTAAGCTGCGTGCCCGGTTCGCCGATCGACTGCGCGGAAATAATGCCGACCGCTTCGCCGCGCTCCACCAGCCTGCCGGTTGCCAGATTGCGGCCGTAGCAGAGCTGGCAGACGCCGCGCTTGGATTCGCAGGTCAGCACGGAACGGATTTTTACGCGCTCGATGCCAGCCGCCTGAATCGCCGCGGCCAGATCTTCCGTGATTTCCTGATTGACGCGGACGATCACGTTGCCTTCGTAGTCAAGCTGATCTTCAAGAGCCACGCGGCCGACGATGCGGTCGCGCAGCGGCTCGATGATTTCGCCCGATTCGATGATCGGCTCGACGTAGATGCCGTCGCTGGTGCCGCAATCGAACTCGGTGACGATCACGTCCTGGGCGACGTCGCAAAGGCGGCGCGTCAGATAGCCGGAGTCGGCGGTCTTCAACGCCGTGTCGGCCAATCCCTTGCGGGCGCCGTGCGTCGAGATGAAGTATTCGAGCACGTTCAGACCCTCGCGGAAATTCGCGGTGATCGGCGTCTCGATAATTTCGCCCGACGGCTTGGCCATCAGACCCCGCATTCCGGAAAGCTGGCGGATCTGCTGTTTCGATCCGCGGGCGCCGGAGTCGGCCATGATGTAAATCGGATTGAGATAGCGGCCGGTGCGGTCGTCCTCCTCCATTCGTTTGAACATCTCTTCGGAAACGCGTTCGGTGACCTTCGACCAGATTTCGATGATCTTGTTGTACCGTTCGCCGTGCGTGATCGCGCCCTCCTGATACTGCGCGCGGACCTCGATCACCTGTTTTTCGGCGTCTTTGACCAGGCCGGCTTTTTCTCCGGGCACGATCATGTCATCGATGCCGATCGAAATGCCGGCGCGCGTCGCGTACAGGAATCCCAGCGCCTTCACCTGATCGAGCATCTGCACCGTGACCGGCAGGCCGAATTTGAGGTAGCAGTATTGAACGAGCTGCGTCAGGCCCTTTTTCTTCAGCAGTCCATTGATGAACGGCATTTCGTCCGGCAGAACGTCATTCAAGATGACGCGGCCGACGGTGGTGTCCATGTACTGCTTGGAGAACTCGATCGGCTCGGTGTGCAGGACGTTCTGGTTGTCGAACGCCTTGACGAGATCGATGACTTTTCCGGTGTAGCGCAGCTTGATCGGCGTCAGCGTTTCCACCTCGCCCATTTCAAGCGCGATCAAAACGTCGTCGATCGAAGCAAACGTCCGGCCTTCACCCTTCGTGCCCGGACGAGCTTTGGTCAGGTAATACAGGCCGAGCACCATATCCTGGGTCGGCACCGCAATGGGCGAGCCGTGCGCCGGCGACAGAATATTGTTGGCCGAAAGCATCAGCGTCGCAGCTTCGATCTGCGCTTCGGGCGATAGCGGAATGTGGACCGCCATCTGGTCGCCGTCAAAGTCCGCGTTGAACGCGGTGCAGGTCAGCGGATGCAGCTTGATCGCTTTGCCTTCGACGAGCACGGGCTCAAACGCCTGGATTCCAAGCCGGTGCAGCGTGGGAGCGCGGTTGAGCAAAATGGGATGGTCCTTGATGACCTCTTCCAAAATGTCCCAGACCACCGGGTCCTGCTGCTCGACCAGCTCCTTCGCCTGCTTGATGGTGGTGCAATGCCCGCGCTGCTCGAGGCGATGATAGATGAACGGCTTGAACAATTCGAGCGCCATCTTTTTCGGCAGACCGCACTGATGCAGCTTCAGCTCCGGCCCGACGACGATTACCGAACGGCCGGAATAATCGACGCGCTTGCCGAGCAGGTTTTGACGGAATCGCCCCTGCTTGCCTTTGAGCGTATCGGAGAGAGATTTGAGAGGCCGGTTGTTGGCGCCGCGCAGCACGCGCCCGCGGCGGCCGTTATCGAACAGCGCATCGACGGCTTCCTGCAACATGCGCTTCTCGTTGCGCACGATCACGTCCGGCGCGTGCAGCTCGATCAGCTTTTTCAGGCGATTGTTGCGATTGATGACGCGGCGATAGAGATCGTTCAGATCCGAGGTGGCGAAACGACCGCCATCGAGCGGCACCAGCGGGCGCAGCTCCGGCGGGATCACCGGGATGACGTCGAGAATCATCCACTCCGGCTTGTTGCCCGATTTGCGGAAGCTTTCGGCGACGCGCAGGCGTTTGGCGTATTTCAGCTTTTTCTGCTGCGAAACCTCGGTCTTCATTTTTTCGCGAATCTCGAGGCTCAGAGCGTCGACATCGACCTTTTTGAGCAGCTCCTTGATCCCCTCGGCGCCCATCATGGCCACGAATTTTCCGGGAAATTCCTGATCGAGCTGGCGCTTGCGCTCATCGCTGATCACTTCGCCTTTTTTGAGCTCGGGAACTTCACCGGGATCGACCACGACGAAAGCTTCGAAATAGAGCACGCGCTCCAGCTCGCGCAGCGTGATGTCCAGCAGATAGCCGATGCGCGACGGCAGTCCCTTGAAGAACCACACATGCGAGCAGGGGCTGGCCAGTTCGATATGGCCCAGGCGCTCGCGGCGGACGCGCGAAAGCGTCACTTCGACGCCGCACTTATCGCAGATCACTCCGCGATGCTTCATGCGCTTGTATTTTCCGCAGAGGCACTCCCAATCCGCGATGGGACCGAAGATGCGCGCGCAAAACAACCCGTCGCGCTCCGGCTTGAAAGTCCGGTAATTGATCGTCTCCGGCTTGGTCACCTCGCCATGCGACCAGCTCCGGATTTTTTCCGGGCTGGCGAGCGAAATGCGGATCGAATCGAAATCGGCGATAAGATTCGCGCGATCGTACGGAGAAGACCGATACATATGATCACCCATCTAGAATCTCCTTAGTGGTCGGTGGCCCGTGGTCGGTGGCCAGCAACCGAAAATAATCTTTACCGGCCACTGACCACCGGTCAGGGGCCATTGCGTTTTCAGTCCGCCGCGATCGCCGTCTCCAGAACTTCGCGCGGCTTCTTCATCAACTCCACGTCCAGACACAACGACTGCAACTCGCGAATCAAAACGTTGAAGCTTTCCGGCACTCCCGGCTCCGCGGCCGCTTCGCCCTTCACGATCGCTTCATAGATCTTGGCTCGTCCGTAAACGTCGTCGGATTTGGCGGTTAACAATTCCTGCAAGACGTAGGCGGCGCCGTATGCCTCAAGCGCCCACACTTCCATTTCGCCGAACCTCTGGCCGCCGAACTGAGCTTTTCCGCCCAGCGGCTGCTGTGTAATCAGCGAATACGGCCCGATCGAGCGGGCGTGGATCTTGTCGTCCACCAGGTGCGACAGCTTCAGCATGTAAATGTAGCCGACCGTCACCGGCTGCTCGAACACTTGCCCGCTGATGCCATCGTACAGGCGGACTTTTCCAGATCCGTCGTAAAGCCGCTTGTCATCGGCCTTCTGCTTGGCCGCCGCCAGTTGCCGTTTAATATCGCTTTCCGTCGCCCCGTCAAACACCGGGGTCGCGAACTTCACGCCCAGCGCCTGCGCGGCCCATCCCAGGTGCGTTTCGAGAATCTGGCCCACGTTCATGCGGCTCGGAACGCCCAGCGGATTCAGAACGATTTCGACCGGCGTGCCATCCGGCAGATAGGGCATATCCTCTTCCGGAACGATACGCGCGATCACGCCCTTGTTTCCGTGGCGGCCGGCCATCTTGTCGCCGACCGACAGCTTGCGCTTCATCGCGATGTAGCACTTCACCTGCTTAATCACGCCCGGCGGCAGCTCGTCGCCCTTGCGCAATTTGGCGATGCGCTCATCGGTGATCTTTTCGAGAACCGCGATCTGGCGCGACGTCATCTCCTCGATTTCGTCCACCAGTTCATTGAGGCGCGGGTCCTTATCCTTCAGCTTCATGCGCTTGATGTCGCGCGCCTTCAGCTTTTCGATCAGATCGCGCGAAAGAATCGTGCCCTTGGAGAGCAGTTTCTTGTTGGTTTTCTCGTCATGCAGATCGGCCAGCAGCTCCTTGCCTTCGAAATGCACGTTGAGGCGCTTGGCGCGCTCATCATTGAGGATCCGTTTTTCATCCTCCAGATTGCGCCGCAGCCGTTCTTCCTGGCTTTCGAGGATCAGCTTCGATCGCTCGTCCAGCTCGGCGCCCTTGCGCGAGAACACCTTGCAATCGACCACCGTGCCTTCGATTCCCGGCGGGCAGTACAGCGAGGCGTCCTTAACGTCGCCGGCTTTTTCGCCGAAAATCGCGCGCAGCAGCTTCTCTTCCGGCGTGAGCTGGGTTTCGCCCTTGGGCGTCACCTTGCCCACCAGGATGTCGCCCGGCTTGACCGTCGCGCCGATCCGGATAATTCCGCTCTCATCCAGGTTGCGCAGGAAACCCTCCGCGATATTGGGAATGTCGCGGGTAATTTCCTCCGGCCCGAGCTTGGTGTCGCGCGCGTCGATTTCAAACTCCTCGATGTGGATCGAGGTGTAGTAATCTTCCTTCACCAGCTTCTCCGACACCACGATCGCGTCCTCGAAGTTGTACCCGCGCCAGGGCATGAAGGCCACCAGCACGTTGCGTCCCAGCGCCAGTTCGCCCAGCTCCGTGCAGGGCCCGTCGGCGAGCACGTCGCCTTTCTTTACCCGCTGCCCCTGTTTGACGATCGGCTTCTGGTTGATGCAGGTGTTTTGGTTGGAGCGCTTGAACTTCGTCAATTGATAAATGTCGGCGCCCACCTCGCGCGATAGCTGGCCTTCGTGCACCGAGCCCTCGACGCGAACGATGATGCGCTCGCTATCCACCGAATCGACAATGCCGCTGCGCTTGCACAACACCACGGCGCCGGAATCGCGAGCCGTCACCCATTCCATGCCGGTTCCGACATAGGGAGACTCGGCGCGCAGCAGCGGCACCGCCTGGCGCTGCATGTTCGATCCCATCAGCGCGCGGTTGGCGTCGTCGTTTTCAAGGAACGGAATCAGGCTCGCCGCCACGCTGACCAACTGCTTCGGGCTGACGTCCATGTACTCGACTTCATCGACATGCTTCAGCACGAAATTGCCGGCCTGCCGCGCGTTCACCAGCTCCGCCGTAATCCTGCCGTTCTCATCCAGGCCGACGTTGGCCTGCGCGATCAGGTACTTGTCTTCTTCCCACGCCGAAAGATAATCGCAGTGCGCCTCGATTTCGGCGGGCTGCTTGTTTTTCGCCGCCGCCGCGCGATTTGCCCTCTCGACTTCAGCGCGCGGGAGAACCTGGCCGACCTTGAAATCGGTGTCGCCCGGATTCAGAATTTTGACTTCATCGACCACCACGCCTTCCTTCACCCGGCGGTACGGGCTCTCGATGAATCCGTACTCGTTGATGCGCGCAAAGCAGCTCAGCGAGCTGATCAGTCCGATGTTCGGACCCTCCGGCGTCTCGATCGGGCAGATGCGCCCGTAGTGCGTCGGATGCACGTCGCGAACCTCGAATCCGGCCCGCTCGCGCGACAAACCTCCCGGCCCCAACGCCGAAAGACGCCGCTTGTGCGTAATCTCGGACAGCGGATTGGTCTGATCCATGAATTGCGAAAGCTGCGAGGAGCCGAAAAATTCGCGGATCGCGGCCATCACCGGCTTGGCGTTCACCAGGTCGTGCGGCATCGCCGTCGACATTTCCTGGTAGACGCTCATCTTTTCCTTGATCGCGCGCTCCATGCGAACCAGGCCGATGCGGAACTGGTTTTCCAGCAGCTCGCCCACCGCGCGCACGCGCCGGTTGCCCAGGTGATCGATGTCATCGACGCTGCCGATGCCTTTGCGCAGCTTCAGCAGGTACTGGATCGTATCGATGAAATCCTTGTGATCGAGCGTCCGCTTATCGAGCGGCGTCGCGTCGGCCTTATCGTACAGCTTGATGTTGAACTTCATGCGGCCGACACGCGAAAAATCGTATTTCCGGGCATCGAAGAACATGCCCTGGAATAGCTGCGTCGCCGTATCCACGGTCGGCGGATCGCCCGGGCGCAGCTTGCGGTAGATCTCCAGCAGCGCGTCGTTCTGCTGCTTCACGCCGTCCTTGCGGAGCGTCGCCGAAATCACGTTGCCGACGTCGTCAAACTCGGGGAAGAACACGTCGAAGGTCGAAATGCCGGCATCGATCAGCTTGGCGACCGTCGTCGGGGTCAGCTCATGATTGGCCTCGATCAGCACCTCGCCCGTTTCCATGTCGACCACGTCGGCGGCGACAAAGGCTCCTTCAAGATCGTTGGGAGCCACCTCCACCTGCTCGATCTTGGCTTTTAGAATTTCCTTGAAGACGCTGTTGGTGATCTTGCGGCCCTGCGGAACCACTGTTTCGCCGCCCTTGGTGATCTGGTGCGAAAGCTTGTGCCCGATCAGGCCCTCGCCCACCTTCCAGAACAGCTTCTTGTCCTTGATTACGATGTCGCTGGTCTTATAAAACGCGCGGAGGATATCGGCGTCCGTTTTCAAGCCGAGCGCGCGCAGAAAAACGGTCCCATAGAATTTTCGTTTGCGGTCGATACGTACGTGCAGGAGATTCTTGTTGTCGTACTCAAATTCGACCCAGCTTCCCCGGTAGGGGATGATCTTGCCGAGGAAGTAGCCTTGCGCCGGCTGCCGTTCAAAAAACACGCCGGGCGAGCGGTGGAGCTGCGAAACGATGACGCGTTCGGTGCCGTTAATGATGAACGTGCCGTTCTCGGTCATCAGCGGAATTTCGCCAAAGAAAACCTCCTGCTCCTTGATGTCGCGAATCGTTTTATTGCCGGTCTCCGGGTCCTTGTCGAACACCGTCAGGCGAATCGTGACTTTGAGGGGCGCCGCGTAGGTCATGCCGCGCTCTTCGCACTCGGCCACGTCGTATTTCAACTGCAATCCCACCGGATCGCCGCAGCGATTGCAAAACGTCACAATATTCTTGTTGAACGTGCCGCAGCGCGGGCACAGCACGTCGCCCAAATGGAACGGATCGGTTTTAATCGTGGCGCCGCAGGCGGGATTGCGGCAGGTGGAGCGCAGATGGTGCAGCCCTTTCAGGTTTCCGCACTTACACTCCCAGTTTCCGATGGCGTAATCGACGAACTCGAGCTGGCTCAGCCCGCGAAAATCCGAGATCGGAAAAACGCTTTTAAATACACTTTCCAGTCCCGTGTCGTCGCGTTCGCTCGGCAGAAGATCCATCTGCAGGAAACGCTCATAGGACTTTTTCTGCACCTCGATCAGGTTTGGGATCGGGATGGAGGTTTTGATCTTGGAAAAATCGACTCTCTCTCGACGGCCATTTTCAGGGGTTTGCATCGTTAGAATTCCTCAAATTGCGAGCGGCGGCTTTCTCGTGGGAGCCCGGCAAAAGGTGGCCCCAATCTCAAAACAAAAAGGCCCGCAGGTGATAAGACACCTCGGGCGTAGAAAATGCGCGCAGGGCGAAGCCTAGCGGTAGTTCTGACGAACTGCCGAGCAGATCGCGGGATAACAATATCACTGTACCTGGTCCGGGGCTCTCCCTCCGGCTAGTCCAAGAATAGCAAACGGAATTCCATTCGTCAAATCGCGTTCCGGCCGATCGCAAGACGCGCCATCCCGTAGGAAAGGAAATCCCGTCCAGGGCCGTATTTCGCACTTTCTAACATCCCGCGTTTTGCAGTGGAGCTTGCAAACAATTGAAAAATAAACCGTAAACACGCAGGCCGATTGGCTTCCTACTTGCACCAGAGATCCCGCACACGGGGATTTATGAAGTTTATCGTACTCATCGCTTTATTCGCCGCACAGTTGTTCGCCGCTCCGGGAGCGGCATCGAAAAAGTTCTTTCGCGATCCGAAAGCGGCTGTCAAGCCGAAGCAAGCCGGGGATACCGTGGTCGTAAATGCCGCCAGTTTTCTGGTTGGCGTCAGCCCGGGAGCTTTGGCCACGGTCTTTGGAACGAACCTCACCGACGTCAACGGGGAGATCTCGGCGGTCGGCAACCCGCTGCCGCTGGTTCTGGCGAACGTGGCCGTCGATGTAAATGGCGTGCCGGCGCCCATGTTCAGCGTTGCTTATGAGGACGGCCAGGATGTAATCAATTTCCAGGTCCCCTGGGAAACTCCAACGGGACATGGAGCGGCGGAAGTTCAAGTCTACGACTACGGTCAACTGGTGGCCGACGTGGTTGTGGACTCCTTCACCGAGGATCCGGGAATCTTCGGATACCAGGAGTACGGCAACACCTACGCGGTCGCCCTGCATGACGACTTTACGCTGATCGGCCCCAACAACCCGGCTTCTCCCGGGGAGATAATTGTTCTTTATGCGAACGGCCTGGGTCCGGTGAACCAACCCGTGGCCGACGGGTTCGCCGCGCCGTCGTTCCCGTTGGCCGACACCGAGGACGCATTCGCGGTGACGATCGGCGGCGAAACGGCGGCAATTTACTTTGCCGGCCTGGCTCCTGAATTCGTGGGTGTATACCAGATCAACCTGGCGCTTCCACCTGACTTACCAGCCGGAGATCTCACAATCCGGATTGACTCGGCCTTCGCCAACAGCCAAACCGTACTGCTGAGCGTCCAGTAGCGAGTCCGGGTTTTAAAGGCGCAAAAGGCGCACACACCGACCCTCTTCCCGAGACTAATAAGCGGGCGAGGCGGCCGGAGTCCGGTTACTTCACTTCGACGGTTGCGCCGGCGTCGGTGAACTTTTTCTTGATCGCCTCGGCTTCTTCCTTGTTCACGCCTTCCTTGATCGTTTTGGGAGCGCCGTCCACCAGGTCCTTCGCTTCCTTTAGACCAAGGCTGGTGACCTCGCGGACCGCCTTGATGACGTTAATCTTGTTCGAACCGGCCGAGGTCAGCACGACCGAGAATTCGGTCTTTTCCTCCGCCGGCGCCGCGGCCGCAGCAGCACCGCCGCCGGCTGCCGGAGCCGCCGCTACCGCCGCCGCGGCAGCCGAAACTCCGAGCTTCTCTTCCAACAATTTAACGAGCTGCGACGCCTCGAGCAGCGTCAAGCCCTGAATCTGATCCGCAATCGCGTTGATGTCAGCCATTTCCTTTATCCTTTAAACTTGTTTTCCTTCACACCCTGGTCCACAACCACAGCCAGATTGCGGCCCACTCCGTTGATCGCCGTCACCAGCCGCTGCGCCGGAGCGTTGATCAACCACAGAAGCTTGGCGTAAAT